>NZ_BAWW01000009.1 GCF_000875975.1 Parachlamydia acanthamoebae
ATCTGGTGATATTTTGCACTTAGCAATGGGTCGATGTCCTTCAAATTTGGCAATGGCTCCCATCCCTTCATTCAAACCAAGTTCATACCATTTTTCTCCCATGAGATGCACATTTAGAGCCTTGTAATGATTGAAATTCCATCCAAAGGAGAGTGTGCCATGTTTTCCAAATGAGCTGGAATAGGTGCGTTCCAAGGTTAGAGGGGTCGAGGAGGGGATCACAAAATCCATATCGTGTTGCACAAAATCGCCTGTGACCACATTCACCATCCCCGCAACGATTCCACTCGGCAGGCCTAAAAGGTTGGCAAAAGAAATGCGGCCATCACTGTCATCC
>NZ_BAWW01000010.1 GCF_000875975.1 Parachlamydia acanthamoebae
CATGAGCGCACTCCCATTTAGTTTTTGTCGTAAAAAACATTTTAAGGATGCGCTCTCTTTTTTTCACCTCATACACAACTTTTGATCATATCTCAAAAGACGATATGCCCTACATATTTGTTCTTGTTCCACCAACAGACCTTTCGCTGAAATATGTTAACGAATCTCAGAGACTTTTTGATGATTGCAATAAAGATTATCGTCTAACTAGTGATGGAACTTCCTCTCCTCACATTTCTATTGTTCAGTTCGACTGTGAGTCTGCAGAAATAGCACATACTGTTTGGATAAATATGCAAAGGAGGTTGCGAGAAGAGAATTTTCAACCATTTTCACCTCCCTTTTCGGGCGTTGCTTTTGTGAATGGGACAGGTCCTTATCAAGAAACTGTGTGGGCTGAATTGTCGGTTGATCGAGGAGAAGAAAATTCACCTATCATGTGCGTACACTCCATTGCGGTAGAGGTCGTCCAAGCTTTTGGCTTAAAGCTTCTGAATGCCTGTGGTAATCGTTTTCGACCACATTTGACTCTTGCACGTATTACAATGCCTAAAGAGATAAAAGCGTGGTCTGAAGATCTTTGCTTAAATCCAGGAAACTTTAATTTAAAGTTTGGAGAATCTGATGAAAAGTTCTGAGCATTTTCTAAAAAGTAATTAATTTAGAAAGATTTTCGACAGATTTTTCCCAACTTAAATCAGGTTTTTCTAAAATTTTTATAGCTTCATTGTGAATGACTCTAATTTTTTCGTATGCTGAAGAATTCACAATGTCAATGTGCAAGGTCCCCACTTTTTCAGATTCACTTTCATTTCTAAACCATCTTGCTCCTAAGAGAGCATTTTCCTTCACGCTATCTCGATAGTAAAAATCAATTTCATCCGCATATTTTAGAAAAGTATCTTGAATCCTTTGAGGAACTAGTAATCCCTTTTCTTTAACGTCGTTTTCCGTTGTCTGCACAAATTCTCTTTCTCTTTCATTAATGGAACCCCAGCGGACGTCATCTGAAGCAGAAATGTGTATAATTTTTATTTTATATCCTTGTTTTTTAAGGAACTCAAAGAATTTTCCTGTTGCAGGACTAGAACAGGTTGTTCCAAAATAAAACGCATATTTTTCACGAATAAGATTTGCAAGAATAAGGTGAGCCGCTGCATTTGACCCAGGTCTCCATTTATTATAAACTTTCTGACGGGAGGAAAAAGATTTATCGCAGGTTTCGATGTCTGCAAGATAAGTTTTTGTTTGACTTTGCAAGCATACATCATCAGGGCAAATGTAGGCATAATTTTTACCTAGGGTTCTCTTTTCTTCTAAATCCTGTCTAAGTTTAGTCGTTTTTCCAGCCCCTGGTGAGCCTGCAGTAATAATGGCGAGGCTTTCATTTTCAGGATTTTCAGAAAGAATTTTTTGATATAAAGCATTAATATCATCACGCAAATTTCGCGATTCTTCTTTTGAGTACTCTTCTGAATGATCAAAAGCTTTTCCTGATAAAAAACTTTCTAAAATATTTTTGGGGAGGGAATATTCGTAACTAGTTTCCGTAGGATAAATAAGATTTAAGTCACAGGCATCAAAGCTAAAGGATCCCAACATGATTATTTCCTCTTTAGAGGCCACTTGCTTTAATTGAATAGAAAGCAAAAGCTCAGTGTTAATAATATTTCTATTTTCAACTGTTCCAAACTAGCTAAAGCTACTTTAAGCAGAGGAAAAAATCAAGGAGAAGCTATAAAAGCCGTGCAGAGAATAGGAGTCTAGAGAGATCAAGAATTTTTGGATATAATGTGGAGCAAATTATCAACGGAATTGATGAAGTCAAAAGGGATGCTTAAACTTAACTTGTGAAACTATTGAATGGTAATCGGTATATTGTTTCTAACAAGGGGCGGGAGCCTATTTTCGGACCATTTATTCGAAATCTTTGAATTAACTTGAATTTTTTTGAAACAATTTTACTTGTTGCACCACGGTTTTTTTAATTGGGCCCTTATCAAGAACTTCAATAAGCAAAATCCTCTTGAAGATTCTTTATAGTGTTTTAATCTTACTGAATATTTTTGAGCCGCTTCTTCACAGATATCAAAAGCAGCTTGGAAGTCTTCTAGATTGGACTAGAATGATTTATTATGTAAGTTGTTCGAAGATGATCGAGGGATGTCTCGTAAAATTTTGTGCTTCAGTTTTTTTATACAAACAAGGAGGCGTTCTAAATAAAGCAATCAAATGATTTTTATTAAAACTAGGAAAATAATTATTTTATGGATATGGATATCTATCAAATAAATTATAGGTAGAATATGAAGACAATTCAAAGCAGGATCTGTCTGGCGACATTGATTATGAGCATATTTTTTATATGTGGATGCAGCAGTCGTGAGAAACGTGTTGAAGTCAAAAAAGCTAAAGTGGGAGATGTTGAATTAGCTTATTACACACGAGGCAGTGGAGAACCTCTAGTCATGCTGATGGGTTTTAGAGGGACGATGGCGATGTGGGACCCTGCACTGCTTGAAATATTAGAAAATAAATATCAGCTTATTCTTTTTGATCATCGTGGAGTTGGGTTGTCATCTGACACTCCAAATAATTTAACAACGATTCCCCAAATGGCTGAAGATACGGTAAATCTAATTAAATACTTGGGTCTTCAGAAAGTGCATATTTTGGGGTGGTCAATGGGGTCAAGGATTGCAATTGAAATGGGTCTTAAATTTCCGGAAATGGTCGATTGTATGATCTTGTGTTCTCCTAATCCAGGGGGCAAATTTCAAGAAGCCAGAAAGTCACATGCCTACACAGATTTAACGTCAGCAGAATTAGATGAGCAGCAGGTTTTGTCTCTTATTTTTCCTGCAACGAAAGAAGGGGAATCTGCAGCTATTGGGTTTGCCATGAGAACGGCTGATGCTATTATTAGTGGTCGTGTGCCAAATGATATTCAAATAAGTACCCAAACCATAGAGAGACAAGTTGAAGCATTAAAACAGTGGGATGAAGATGATCATTATTATGAAGATCTCTCCAATATCAAGGTGCCAACTTTGGTAACGGGAGGAGTAAAAGATGAATTAGATTCTCCAAAAAATGTCTCTAAAGTTGCTTGTCGGATTCCTTTTGCATGGTCTGCTTATTTTCCACATGCTGGACATGCCTTTCTTTCACAAAATTATCAACACTTCGCAGAATTGGTGACTTTATTTATTGAATCCAATAAAAAATAATCATTATAAATGAAAATTTTGCAAATTTCACGATAGGAATATGGGTAAATGGAATATAAATTTTTGGGAAAAACTGGGGTACAGGTTTCATCATTATGCATGGGGACCATGACATTTGGAAAAGAGGCTGATGAAGCCACTTCTGCTGCGATTTATAAACGATGTCGCGAAGCTGGCATTAATTTTTTTGATACCGCAGATGTGTATTGTGAAGGTATTTCGGAGCAAATTTTGGGAAAGCTAATTCAAGGAGAACGAGAAAATATTGTTTTAGCCAGCAAAGTGTATTTTCAAGCAGGTAAAGACATGAATCAACATGGTTTATCCAGGCGCCATATTTTTCACTCCATAGAAGGAAGCCTTAGAAGACTAAAGACCGACTACTTAGATATCTATTATTTACACCGTTTTGACGATTTCACGGATCTCGAGGAAACGCTTTATGCTTTTAATGATCTTGTGCGCCAAGGAAAAGTTTTATATCTCGGTGTAAGCAATTTTGCAGCCTGGCAAATTATGAAAGGTTTGGGGATTTCAGCGAGGGAGCATTTAGCCCGTTTTGCTTGCATGCAGCCCATGTACAATCTTCTTAAGAGGCAGGCTGAAGTGGAATTATTTCCGATGGCTCTTGCTGAAAACTTGGCTGTGTTTCCTTACAATCCGCTGGCTGGTGGAGTGTTATCGGGAAAATATTTAAAAAAGAGGGATGAGGGGCGTTTAGCAATTAATAAAGTCTATGAATTGCGTTATGGAAAAGTGGCAGGAGAAAAAGAAGTCATTGATTTTATTGCATTTGCCAAAGCAAAAAATCTCGATCCAGTAAGCTTAGCGATTAGCTGGGTTGCTAGTCACCCAGCTGTGACAGCTCCCATATTAGGAGCACGCAGCGTAGCGCAACTCGAGCCCGCACTTCGATCTATTGATATTAAAATGACTGAAGGATTGCGAAAAGAGCTCAGTGCTCTCACTGTAGAGCCTCCATCAGCAACCGACCGGTCGGAAGAACGCATTCCAGAGAATAATTTTAAATAGCATTTGGACATTGAAAACCAGGAGAATTTTATGAATGAAGAGGGAAAAGTTGCCTTCATTACCGGTGCTAATCGTGGCCTTGGTTTTGAGACCGCTCGCGAATTGGGTGAAAAAGGAATCACGGTGATTTTGGGTTCAAGAGATAAAGTGAAAGGAGAAGCTGCTGCCGAAAAATTAAAGGCGAAAGGAATTACGGCTATCGCATTTCCATTCGATATCAATCAATTTTCAGACCACCAGGCCATCTATAAATATATCGAAACGCATTTTGGAAAACTCGACATACTAGTTAATAATGCGGGAATTTGGTTAGAAAGTAAGGATATTCACGGTGCTAATCAAACAAGTGCTATTTCGCAAGAAGTCCTACGCAAAACATTTGATGCCAACTTTTTTAACCTAGTCGCTTTAACTCAAACGCTACTACCGTTACTTATAAAGGCTCCTGCAGGCAGAATTGTCAATCTCTCCAGTATTTTGGGATCATTGACTTTACACTCAGACCCGTCATCACCGATATACGATTTTAAAGCATTTGCTTATAACGCATCCAAAACGGCATTAAACGCTTTTACTGTGCACCTTGCTCATGAATTAAAAGGAACTAAAATAAAGGTGAATTCAGCCCACCCTGGTTGGGTAAAAACTGATATGGGAGGGGAGGCTGCTCCTATGGAGGTATCTGAAGGGGGAAAAACGAGTGCTCAGTTGGCTCTTTTGCCTGAAAATGGACCCACTGGACAATTTATTCATTTAGGTGAGGCCCTTCCCTGGTAGTTAACTGAGATGAGCATTTTTAAACGCTCATCTCCTTCCTCTTACTGTACGGGAAGCGGGGCGGTATGTAATAAGCGCTCGGCTTCTTCATCAGACATGAGGTGATTGAATGTGGAATAACGCCATTGAATATTGGCAATTTCTGGACAAAAATTGGCAACTCGCTGATCACTGTAGCTATATCTTAAACCAATAAAGTCGATGTTTCTTGAAAGAACACTCGCTTCGACATCTTGTAGGTGCTTGAGCTTATCGTTGATAAAGACAATTCTGTTGGGGTGGTAGTTGATCAGATCCAAAAGTTTTAAAAGTGCTTTTCCTTTGTTAGTTCCCGAGGTAAACAAAATTCCATTTCGATAAAGAATCCCATGATCATTGATGAAATAATGATCTTCTGCGGAAGGTGCTGTGCGAGATAAATCGATTTTTAAAGAATGCAGTTGGTTTACTGTGCGTGTTGTTAAGGCTAGACCTTGAGTTGTTAAACCCATGATCGTGATTTTTTGTTTTTGTAAGTCATCGATAATTTGATCGGTGCCTTCTTCTACAATTTTAACATGCGTGAGATGTCGAATAGCTTCCCACTCCGCCAAGGCCTTGTCTAACGCCGCGGCGTACACTTTCTCTCGACATTCATGTATTTTGAGGCGATGCATGAACCAAGCATCTGTTCCAATGGTTTGAACAGGAATAAGAAGGGTATCATCAATATCAAGAATGAGCAGCGTATTAGGCTTGGCATAGGCCACAATTTCGCTAAAATGGGGTGTCTCCACAATTTTACTGAAAAGAGTTGAGTAAAATAGAAGAAAATAAAAAGATGTTGTGTATAATATTTTTTTCAACATGTCAGATCCTTATTTGGCTTTAAAACGTCTTTACAAAGGATATCTGTTTTTTTTGAATAAAGTCTAGAATGAGCTAACTTTTAGAAATTTTTACCCAAGCATGATCATGAAAATTTTATTGACAGGTGCTACCGGATATATTGGCTCTCGGCTGCTTGAGCTGCTTCTTGAACAAGGACATGAGGTGGTGGCGATCGCTCGCTTTCAAAGCCCTTTTCTTTTGGTTGAGCATGCCAATCTCACAGTTATTCTCATGGATCTACTTGAAGAAAATTCTTCACAAGAACTTCCAAGCGATATCGATGTTGCTTATTATCTTGTTCATGCGATGAGCTATGGGAAAACTCAATTTGCACAATTTGAAGAAAAATCGATCCACAACTTCGTTAACCTTGTGCGGAAAGCTCGGGTTAAGCAAATTATTTATTTAAGTGGGCTATGTAATGATAAAAATCTTTCTCCCCATCTGATGTCACGTTATAAAACGGAGTGTTACATACGGGAGAGTCAGATTCCATATACCATTTTACGGGCTGGGATTATAATTGGATCCGGCAGCGCGTCCTTTGAGATTATTCGGGATTTGGTCGATAAATTACCTGTTATGGTGGCTCCACGCTGGATCAATAACCTTTGTCAACCTATCGGTGTTCAGGACGTTTTACGCTATTTAATTGCCGTTGTGAAGCATCCTGAATGCCTAAACCAAGTCTTCGATATCGGAGGTCCTGATCGGTTAACTTATAAAGAAATGCTTCTGATTTATGCTAAGGAGCGGAAACTTAAGCGCTATATCTTTGCTTTACCTGTTTTAACGCCCAGGCTTTCTTCTTATTGGCTTTACTTTGTAACTTCTGTTAATTTTTCTTTAGCTTATGCTCTTGTCGATAGTGTAAAAAATGAGACAGTCTGTCAAGAGAGCCGTATTCTAAAAATCTTTCCTCAGCCATGTTTAAAGTATCAAAAATGTCTTGAACAAGCTCTCGATGTTGTGGAACAAAATCCTCTGTTACCTGGTTGGAGAGATAGTCTCGTCTCAGGTATTTTGGAATCTAAGCTAGCAAAATTAGTGAAGGTTCCGACGCACGGGTGTTTAGTCGATCGACGTACGGTTGAAACAACGGCATCTCCTCAAGATGTGATCGATCAACTTTGGTCCATCGGTGGAAAAAGGGGATGGTATTATATGGATTGGGCATGGGAGTTAAGAGGATTTATCGATAAATTGCTTGGGGGAGCCGGTTTGAATAGGGGGCGTACCTATCCACACGATATTTTCGCAGGATCTTCTTTAGATTTCTGGAGAGTTTTGCTGGCCGATAAAGAAAAAGGACATCTTTTGCTCTATGCAGAAATGAAAGTTCCCGGTGAAGCCTGGCTAGAGTTTATTGTCGAGCCAACCTCAGAAGGCTCTCATTTGATTCAAACGGCTTCTTTTCGTCCTAAGGGTGTGCTAGGAAGGCTTTATTGGTATACGCTACTTCCGATTCACAAACTCATTTTTCGTGGAATGGCGCGTGCTATTGCGCATCCTAAACCGTCTCAATAGATTTGGCAGGTCTTGGGCTAACTTGAAATAGACTATAAGCCGTAAAAGCAATTAAAAGGATTGTGATGGCATAAGGGATTGTGGAATTCACGGGAAAAATCATTAAAATGGATCCCACTAATGCAGCTATTCCAAATTCTAATGAACCAAAAGCGGCGGAAGCTGTCCCGGCAATATGTCCAAAAGGTTCCATCGCTTTGGATGCTGAGCTTCCCAGCAAAAACATAGCCCCTGTACAGGCAATGACCATGGGGATAAGAAATCCGGCTAGACTTAAAGAAGCAAAGTAATACCACACAAGCATGCTAGATCCACCTATAAACATTAAATGAATGCCGAGTCTAACAGTGAAATGGGCACCTATTTTTTCACTCATTTTTCCACTCGCTATTCCCCCAAAAGCGATCACGCAACCAAATGCAGCAAAATAATATCCAAATTCTTCGGTGGGGACTTCAAGTAAATTGATGATGATGAAAGGAGAGATGGAAAAAAAACAGAACAATACGCTTTCAGCCAATCCAGCAATCACTGCGTGCACGAGGAATTGCTTATGGCTAAAAATTTGCACATAGCGTTTAAAAATGGATCGGCTTACTTTTGTGCGTTTATCAACTTCAAGAGTTTCTTGAATAAGGATTTGATTGATAAAGAAAGCAAATGTTCCAATCAAAGCTAAAAAAATGAAAATGCTTTTCCAGCCAAAGTAAAGAGATAAATACCCTCCGAGAATAGGAGCAAAAAGCGGAGAAATACCGATGCCTCCATTTAAAAAACTGTACATTTTGGCATTTTCATTGCCAGAAAATAGATCGCGGATGATGGCAAATGCTGTGACAAGCATTCCACACGCACCAAAAGCACTTACAATGCGTCCAAAAATAAGTCCATAAATATGATGAGATGAAGCACAAGTCAGAGAACCTAAGGTAAAAAAAATGACGGATACATAAAGAATTTTACGCCTTCCAAAATGATCAGTAAGTGGTCCCACAAATAATTGTCCAAAGCCTGTGATGAATAAAAATAAACTCAAAGTTAATTGAATCAAAGCTGGTGTGGTGTCAAAAATTTGGACCATCTGAGGAATGATGGGAATGTAGATATCTAATCCAAAAGCGAAGCTGAAAACAAAGGGAGTCAAAATCCCAATTAACTTAAATGTAGGATAATTTTTCATTTTGATAAAAATCTTGAAAATTTTAGAAAGGCTGAATATGCCTTATTTTAAACCTTAAAAGAATTGCTTCCAATAGAAATAGATCGTCTGTTTTAGAAAACATATCTTTCATTTTGTTTGAATAGACGAGTGAAGCCGGGACGATAAGGTTTATAACTGTCATTGAGTGATGCCGCGTTAACAAAAATTTTACCTGCGTGAGTCTTCACATTGCGAGCTCCGTGGATGTGCCCAAAGACGTGCAGCTTAATTTGGCTGGCATGAATGTTTTTTTCTAATTCCTCACAACCCACGTGGCGCGTCCATTGCCTACTAATCTTCACCTCATCTAAAATGCCATAGCAGGGCCCATGTGTGATTAAAATTTCTGTATCGGATGGAATGAGATCCCAATGCGCTTTAATTTCATCACCGCGATGACGGTTAAAGGCCCAATTTTCAAACCAAGGAGTAATAGGCGATCCCCAGATTTTTATACCATGAATTTCAACACCGGAATCATTCAACAGATGAATATGGCTTTTGGCATTCTTCTAACATTTGTTCAGGTTGCTTTTCAAAAATGAAATCATGATTTCCAGCGATCAAGATACGATGACGGTAGGATTGTTTGTTGAACCAATCGAGGAAGACCAAAGCTTCTGGAAATTGGCCAGTCGATGTACAATCTCCGGCATGGATTAAAATATCACCTTCAGGAAGTTGAAAATAAGAATGCTTGGAATGCGTATCGGAGATACAATCGATGGATAAGCGATTTGTCCTCGAATACTCATGGAATTTGCCAAATCAATTTGCCATTTCCAAAAGTTCGGGTGACATTTTCCTGCCCAATTAACTTGTCATGATTAAACTCTCCTTTTAAGACTGAGCCATCGGGAAGGATTTGTTGTCCATGTCTCTTAAGTTTTGCATTGATAAATTGACCTTCACTAATGATCTGATTTGTAAAATATACTTTGCCTTTACCATTTAAAACGTCATCTTTACTTGGCATTTGATTAAATTGAAATCCTTCCTCGTAAAAACCTAATGAAAAGAACCATGATTCTTCTAAATCCTTAGTGCGAGAATTAACTTCTTCAAAAATCTTTTTCGTCTTCATCGATTTATTAAGAATCTTTGTTTTCAAACACTGTGTTCTTAAAATTGTAAAATAACCATCATAAACCTCTATGGGAGTGATTTTCCTAAAATAATCGCTATCATTATTGGTCTGAATGCAAGAGATATTGTCAAATGTTGTGTTTTGAGCATCTAATAGCGCATCCAATTTTTTAAAAATTAAGCTGTGTATTTCACGTTAAAGACTTCTTCCC
>NZ_BAWW01000011.1 GCF_000875975.1 Parachlamydia acanthamoebae
GGGAGAGTAGGTCGCCGCCAAGTCTTTTTTTATTCCATCCTTTGATGGACTATCTTTCAAACCCTAATAACTCTCGTTGTTAGGGTTTTTTTGTGTCTTCTTTTCGAAAAAAATCATCATTTCTACTCAAAAATTTAGTCATAGAAAAATTTTCTTATGTAATTTCAGGATAAAAAATTATCACGATACTTTAGAAATTTAGCTATACGCAATTTTTTGCTAAATGCATTTAAAGCTAAGTTCCAATCATTAATTAGTATAGATAAAATTTTGAATATGAACTTAATGATAGCGAGGCAACTGTTAATTCAAAAAAAACAATGGATTAGTTTGTCTTTTTTCATTTTACTTAATAAAAAACAAGACATTTTACATGCATGAAAAGTGGATTTCTGCTATCATAGTATTTTGCTTGGTGGCATTGGAGAAGAGGAAATACCTGATCCCATCCCGAACTCAGAAGTCAAGCTCTTTATCGCCGATGGTACTACACACGCGAGTGTGGGAGAGTAGGTCGTCGCCAAGTCTTTCTTACTCCATCTTTGATGGACAATCTTTCAACCCTAGCAACTCTCGTTGTTAGGGTTTTTTTGTTTGATCATTCAATTTTAATGGATTAATTATAGTTCTTTTTATTATTTAGGGGATTATTAAAAATGAATTTAGATCCGATACAAAATGCTCGTCCTAATTATGTTAACCTTAATTCTCCTAAACATTTTGAAAAATGGCGAATTTATTTCCAAAAAAAAAGTAGAAGATTTAAGTTTTTTTTTCTAAAAGTCGCCTACAATCTTGCTCATCAGATCACCTTTGGAAAAACTTCAAAAAAATTTAAAGCTAAAGCCATTCATTTAAGGTGGAATTTATATAAAAATATAACCAAAAAGCATTTTGGAGATGATTTTTTGGGAAATTCTAGGAATGTTGCGCGGTATTCCGTTATTGTAGAGGCGACTGCTTATCAAGCATCGAAAAATCTACTTCAACAATGTCGTGCCGATAAACAAGCTAAAATGATGACTAAAGTCAAAGTCAAAATTCCTTTAATGGGAATTTGCTCTGGTATTAATCTAGATATTGCTGAAAGATATTTAATTAAACATGAAACGATAAATGAAATTATTGCAAGTAATCAAAAAGGAGCTTCAGCTGAAGCCATTGCAAATCAGACTGTCTTTTCCTGTATCGATCATGAAGAAGACTACGGAGTTGTTTTCTTAGAAATACTTCAAGATTTAATGAAGATGAAGCCAAGCAAATTGGATGACCCTCTTTTTTTTCAATCCTTTACTCATATTTCTCTTTTATTAACGGAGTTAGATCCGCATTTAAAATTTTCCGCAGCTCCTGTTTCTCCCATTATAAAAAAGACCCTTTTAAAAGAATCTCCAATCAATGATTTGCTTATTTTAGAACGAAAATTATGCGAGAAAGAGAGGAAATCAAGATCAGCCTGGCTAGGGCATGCTAAAGAATACCCAGATAGTGGGTGTGTAAAAAATGTGGAAGCCTTTCAAAAAGCAGCTTCAGACTTTATTAACAGACAATATAGAAATGCGTTGGCTCAAGTAAAGCCTTCAGAAAGTCATTCTCGTTTGATTAAAAAAAGAGAAGATGCAATCAACACTCTTAAATGGGTGACCTCTTATCTTGAATTTCAAGAAGAAGTTAAGCGCATAATCCCGAAGAAAAATGGCAAATATTTAATAAGTTCGAGAAATTATATCCGAGTTCTGAAAAAAATATCAGATCCTACCATTAGATCAGTTATGAAAATAATGCTTTTCAACCACAGTCTGAAGTCTCGCTATCAAGTGCTCGCCCGTGCTCGAGGTCTTAAATTGGAGTCATTAAAAGCCATTATGGGAGATTCTTCACTGCATGCGAGTAATGTTTCTTATCTTCAAAATCTTTCAAAGCTAGAGCCTGGTGTATATTCAGTGATTTTTCAGACTCTAAAGATAAATACAAGACATGCCATTACTTATTTTAAAATCGATGAAAATAGAGGGTATTTGTTAGACCCCAACAATATTCAAATTCAGTGTGGCGATGCGAAGCATACATTTCTGCAGTTTCAAAAACTTTTAAGTTTTTACAAAGAACCTTTCTATGATCCTTTATCTAAATTTGCGATTTTCAAGAGAAAAAATAGAACAAATAACCTTTTGATATTTCATCGATTTACGAAAATTTAATATTTTTAATATCCAGCAAAGATATAGGCTCTGATTTTTTCAGGAATGCTTTTGAAAAAAGAGATAAAAATTTATATTTCGTAAAATAAGTCTACAGATAAAGCGATTTTTACATATGACTCTTTCACAAACCACGCTAGCGATTAAAGTGATTCCAAATGCCTCAAGAAATGCCATTTTAGGGTGGGAAAATGATGAACTTAAAATGTATATTGCCTCTGTTCCAGAAAAAGGAAAGGCAAACGAGGCGGTTATTAAATTTTTAGCGAAATTTTTAGGTCTCAGAAAACAGCAGATTCAGATTATCCGTGGTGAAACAAACCGGCATAAAATCCTTCAAATAGAAGGGATAGATAAAACAAAATTAATAGACTATATTAATAAAAATATGGGATAGATAATGCTAGAAAAAATGTTCTAATAACATCTCATTAAAGTAGTCTAGGCTTCTCAGCTATTTTCGAAGGGATCGCTCACATAAAATCTAGTGTTGTATTTTATAGATCGTTTGTCTACCTTTAACAATAATTTATCTTTAGTTATTTATCTATTATATATCATTAAGACTTGTTTAGTTATTTTGTCGATAGTTTATTTAAATAGTGTTATTATTTTCTCTTTATAATTACAAAGAGAAAGTTTTATGAATACAAGTGATTTAGTTAGCATTCCAAATGCTTTTTTAATAGCTGGAAACCAAACTTATAAAATAACTGAAAGTAAAGATTCGGATTTTGAAAAAGGAGATTCTTCAAATGATGGTTTTGATAACCCTTCTGAAACAAAATATGTCACTTTAGATGAATTTAAAAATGATTTTATTAGCAAATTAAAAGATGAACTTTCTTATGTTGAAAGAATTCAATTAATTAAAACTTATTTTTCTAAAAATGAGAAAGAATATGATCTATATATTGCTCTCGATGAAGAAAAAAAATTAGAGATTCGTCTAACCATGCAAGAGACAGCTTTTAAATCCTGTATGCTGCTCGAAAAATATTTTCAAGAACCCAATTTAGATTCTCAACAACAAATATATCACACGTTTCGCGTATTTGAATATTCGTACGCAACAGAAAGTGAAGATAGAGTATTAAAAGTCTTTTGTTCCTGCTTAGGATCAAAAGGGGAGTTGGCATGGATTCAAAGTGGCACTCAGTTGTCAGGAAATGAAGTATTTGATCTTTATCAAATGCTTGCAGATATTCTAAAAGTCAAAGAAATGGTTCTCTATGATGACGCCCATTCTGAAATAGAGATAAGTTCAAAAAAAATTGTTAGAATTCCCATCCGCCAAATGAAAGCTTTAGCTAGTACATCAGAAGAGGGTTATTCTTGGTATGAAGAAAAAGGAAGGTTCGAAGTGGCTAGTTTGGAAACCTATCAAACAAAACAAAATGTGGTGAACCAAAGCTCAAAGTCTTACCGGAGTGCTATTTCTTTAATTCGCAAAACCCCCCTGAAAACAGCTGTAAAAACGCACCGCGGAGCCACAAGTTTGATCAATCGACTAGCAAAACAGTATTTGGAAGGAAATAAATCCTTAACCCTGCATCATCTTTTTCAAAAATTGGACCAGCTGACCCGTCAGGCTAAAGGAAAATCATGTAATGCGCGTCTGCTTAAAAGTTCCCATAAAGCATTGAGAGATTTAAATGCGCTTTTTGAGAAATGTATCGATGTTTTTGATACCCCCCTTATCCTTGATAAGGAAGGAGAGGCTTTTGTGAATGCCTTAAAGCAACTACATGATACACGTATATTTGTACGCCAAGGGTAATCAAAGATAGACGCTAAATGCTTAAGACTCTAAACTTATTTTCAATATACTTTACAAGAAGAGAATTATGAGAAAATATTTTTTTATTTGGCTGTTCTGTGCATTTTCATTGGCCAATTGCATTGAAGTTGAAAATAAGAATTTTGTGCAGGAGTCTTCACATGTCTTGCTTTTATCTGATCAAACGATTTCCTATACAGCGCAAATTGGCACGCTCACTATTGGAGGGGAGGATAAAAATCCAAAAGCTCATTTATCGTATATTTCTTATACAAAAAACGCTATTGATGACCCCTCTCGTCCGATTGCCTTTTGCTTTAATGGTGGACCCGGTTCTTCTTCTATTTGGTTACATTTGGGAGCCCTTGGACCTAAGCGTATCGTTTTTGAAGATTGGCTAGCAAAAACGCCAAGGTATGCTTTAGAGCAAAATCCACACTCTCTTTTAGACCACATGGATTTAGTTTTTATGGATCCGGTTTCAAGTGGATTTAGCTCTTGCGCAGAAGGGGAAAATCCTAAATCTTTTTATTCCTATGAAGGCGATGTGAAAGCAATGTCTGAATTTATCAGACTCTATGTTACCCGCTTTAATCGCTGGGGATCACCAAAAATTTTAATTGGAGAGAGCTACGGTGCTGTACGCGCCATCGGAATGTCTGAAGAATTAACAAGTCGACATGGGATGGAGCTTGATGGATTGGTATTAATTTCTCCTGTTATCGATTATCAGACCATTTCAGGATTAGGAGATGGTAATGATTTACCTAGCCTTTTGTATCTGCCTTCTTATACCGCGGCGGCTTGGTACCATCAGAAGCTTTCCAGTTCGCTGCTAATGCGTCCTTTGCAAGATGTTTTGAAGGAGGCGGAAACATTTGCTTTGACTGACTATGCACAGGCTTTGTTGTTAGGGGATGGTTTAGATGAGAAAAATAAAACCAATATAGCAGAGAAAATGGCTTTCTATACCGGATTAAGTTGTGACTATATTCTGCTAAATCGTTTACGCGTTGCACCTCACCAATTTAGAAAAGAGCTTTTTAGAAAAAATTATCGTTCAATTGGACGCTTTGACAGCCGTTTAACAGGAATAGAAAGAGAGCCATATTATTCAAATTGTGAATCAGATCCCTGTGAAAAGATCATTAGTGGGATTTTTACCTCCACCTTGAACCAATACTTTTTTCAAGAGTTAAATTGGAAAAATGACACAAAGTATGAGGTATTGGCTAATGTGCGTCCATGGGAGTACAGTGGGGCGTCGAATCGTTATTTGAACTTGTCTTCTACTTTAGCTAGGATGATCAGTCAGAATCGTAACTTAAAGGTCTTGATTGTTTCTGGACGTTACGATTTAGCAATTCCTTATTTTAGTATTCAATATGTCGTGAATCATTTAGGCTTGGATCTTGCATTAAAAAATAATATCCAAACACAATTATATGATTCGGGGCATATGATTTATTTGGAAACAACGGAACTCATCAAATTAAATGAACAAATAAAGAAAATCTTCGCTAAAAGAGA
This sequence comes from Parachlamydia acanthamoebae, assembly GCF_000875975.1. Lineage (NCBI taxonomy): Bacteria > Pseudomonadati > Chlamydiota > Chlamydiia > Parachlamydiales > Parachlamydiaceae > Parachlamydia > Parachlamydia acanthamoebae. The sequence goes on from NZ_BAWW01000011.1 coordinate 5,512, forward strand.
ATGACTTTTTTCCTAAGCAAAAATTTCAAATTAATAATCCTCGTTAAACTTTTTCAATTCTGTTGAGTAATTAGGTTAAATCATGTTTTTGTCGTGTTTAGAAAAGCAAAATCAAATTAAAGAAATTTTTAAGGTTTGTTTAACCGAAGAGCTCAAGTATCAAAAAATCATTGAATTAGGGCGAGCATTGCCCCGCCTTTCAGAAAATCATAAAACTCTTGAAAATCTGGTTAAAGGATGCCAAAGCACCATGTATTTGCGTTCTTATATGGAAGAAGGAAAAGTTTACTTTGAGGCAGAATCTGATGCTCTGATCTCATCTGGATTGGCAGCCATTTTAATTCAAGCATATAGTGGCGAAACTCCTGAAGCGATTTTGAAATGTCCTCCAGATTACTTGGAAGAGCTTGGGATTAGTGCGAGCCTGACGCCTAATCGCGCAAATGGCTTGTACAGCATTCACCTGAGAATGAAGCAAGATGCCCTAAAGTTTTTGCTAAAAAAATAACATTTCTAATTCGCGTGCATTGGATTAAATTTTTATTGCAGAGGATGTTATTAAGTGTATATGGTGACCTCTAATTCGTTTACATTGGAGTTGCCATATGAGCAAAGCGATTTCTTCACATTTTGATTCTATTCATAGACAACTATTAGGATTCACACCTGCTAATCAGAAATATACTTTAAAACAAGCCGCACATTGCGTGGATCCTCATTCATTATGGCTTGTGAAGGGTATTTATCGACTTGTTTATTGGTGCAGGGGCAAGGGATGGATCAATCAAAAAAAAGTGCTTAATGTCCTTATCTCTTCCGAGGAGGGTCTAGGTGCAATTTCAATACAAATGAAAGAGCATAAAATGCGCATCGAGCAAATTATGTCCGGGGCTCATTACAAAATGTCCAAGCCTTTTCTTTCGCCTAAGGAAACGGCAAATCTAAATCGAATTTCCCATTTTGCTCAAATTTTTTTGTCTATTCATACGACCAAACCATCAGCGCCTCTTCATCGTGATTTGCTACAAGTTCGTCAGGACAGTCTTTTAATTTACAAGAGGATGAGTTTTTTTGGGGAAAAGGGGATGCAAGCAGTTGAAAAATTCAAAAAATCTTCCAAAAAAACGTTGTCAAAATTCGACATCACTTTAGCGCGTGCCATTAGTCGTCCTGAGGAAAAGACTGATGAAGAATGGAATGCTCTAGAAAAGCTTACTAAAGTGGAATTAACGGAAGAAAATGGATATACACACAAACTATCTCAGAAACCCGATTGTCTTGAAAAAAACCGGTATCCAAACATTCTGCCTTATGATCATAATGTTCGAGGGGAGTCCGATGGATCGAATTATGTCAATGCGAGTATCATTGAATTGAGGAATAAAAGATACATTTCCACCCAAGAGCCCTTGGAGAAGACAATATCTGACTTTTTTAACCTCATTATTCAGGAAAATGTGCAAACAATAGTCTGTCTTGTTAATTGTGTAAAAGAATCAAAAAATGAACAAACGAAAAAAAGTGTCAGATATTGGGAAGCACAGCCAGATGCTTTAAAATTGAAAAATGGCTACGAAATTTCCCTTGCTGAAACTCAGAAGGATTATTGTGATCAACAGATTGCTGAAAGAACTTTTATCATTTCAAGAGATGGTCTAGAAATCAGACGGGTGACTCAGCTGCATTACATGAATTGGCCCGATTTTGGTGCTCCAGATGACGAAATATTCGAGGATTTTTTTAAAAGGGTTTTGGAGAAGCATCACGAAGGTCCGCTTTTGTGCCACTGCAGCGCCGGAGTTGGCCGGACGGGAACTTTTATTGCCATTCATAGTTTGTTCGATGAGGTGAATGAAAAAATACAGAACGGGATGAGTCTTTCGGACATTTTTTTGAATTTCGTCGAAACGGTTATTCGTATGCGCACATACCGTGGAAAGCTTGTGCAAACCAAAGAGCAGTATCAATTCATTAAGAATGTGATTGCACAATGGGCCGCTCCTCCTTTGGACATCAAAGAAGAGTAAAAAAAACCTCTCCCTAGACAGGGAGAGGAAAATGTTTTTTAGGGTAGTTGTTTAGCAATGTTCTTCATATTTTCACGGAAAAATTGTGCAATAGTATGTCGATCGGCATTATTCTTTGGATGGTTTGCTAGATTTGCACCATATGTTTTAAAAGCTTGGATGAATTTCACCTTATTTGGATCATTGCGCGGCTTTGTTAGCATATTCTGAAGGTACTGCTCAAGGAAATTAATCATTGTAGGACCATCTTGAAAGTTTCCGAAATGATCATTCATCAAGGAAAATAGATTTGAAGTCAAACCTGTTTCAGGAGGACTAGGTGGGGACCATAATTCAGTCGCTTTATTGGCAAAATATGAATACCAAGAGCTATTGCTTTCATTTTCTTTGATAGTGGCTTCATTTTCCATTTTTTTATGTTCTTGCAAAAGGTCAGATATGTCAGCTTCATTTTCTGCTGTCACATACTCGAGTACAGTTAATAATATCCCTTGCAGGTTAAATAGAAATTCAACCAAAAATTCTGAATTCCAATCCTGCGCAAAGAATTTTTCAAGGAATTTTTCTTGCTCAGCAGGATAAAGGGACATATGTTTTAAAAGATTTTTCAAAGACAGAGTTAAAGCCTTTCCAGCCTCACTATTTTCGCTAACAACAGAGGCTAAAGCTTCAATAATTTTAGAATAATCTTCTTGAGAATCTACTGGTAATTTTTTTTCTGCGAGAGCTACATAAGAATGAAACAAATCAGCTTGTTCACCTCTTAATGCAGTTAAAATAGTTGCAAGATTAGCAGGTGGAGTTTCTATGAAAGAATCTGGCGGTGTTGATGGTGCCGTTACAAGCTCTTCTTCATCGTCAGAATCCTCATCGTGGGTCTCCTCGGTTTCTACATTAGGCTCGTCTTCATTTAGACTAGGTTCTTCGGTTTCTGTCTCGGGTTTCTCACCTACATTAGGCTCTTCTGGAGCTTCTGGTGTTTCGGGTTTTTGCCCAGTAAGCTTTGTTAGTTTTTCTTCGAGCCTTGCCTGCTCCTGTTTTAAATTAAGAAGATTATTTTCATCGTTATGAATCTCTTCCTCTGTATTTTGAATGGTTATTTTTAACGCATCTATTTGTGATTGGATGTCTTCTAGAGCCTCTGCATTGTCATTTTTTAATTTTAAGTCTGCGAGTTTAGATTCTATACCATCCAATTTTATTTTATTTTCTTTGATTGCATCTTTTTTATTTTTTAAACTTGTCTCAGCGGTACTGATTTTGTCTTTCAATTCTTGCAATTTAGCAGATAATTTTTTAGGCGATAGAAGTTCATTGTTTAAAAGATTTTCAGCACTTTTTCGAGTGACTTCATGCAAGTATTGGGAAGAGTGAAAGGATTTGCCGGAAAGTAGATTTTTAAATCTTGAAAAGAAATTGATGACAGCTTGACGGACTTTATTTGTTTGCTTGTTTTCAGTAGTCGCAATTGGTTTAATAAATCCCTTAATTTTTTTACGATCTTTATTAGAAATAGAATTTTTTTTATGTAATTTTCGAAAAAGCTAACGACTTTTCTTGAAGAAACTTTTTTAAAGCCTTTATCTGGTTTTCCTGAAAAAGTTAGATAAATATTATCTTTTTTATAAAGGTTGCGAAATGGGTCAATAGTTTCGAGGTTTATAGACATTTACATCCTCCTAATTTTTTAATAATTGATTATAGATATCAATTATTAAGAAAGTTTAAAGGAAGCATCGATATATTCTATTTTGTTCTAGTTGAGATAAATTTGTTAGTCATTGCCTGTAAATGTGAGATCGCATGGTGTAAATATTGAATTTCATTATAAAATCTATTAACATTTTGAGTACTTGCTTGGGCTGCATTTGTTAAAGTGTAAATTTCGCTATGAATTTGAGCGGCTCTAGCAGCTTGCTGTTGCATACCTTGATTAATCAAATCAAATGCCTGGGTCTGATTTCTTGTATTTTCAATTAGCTGAGTCAGTTGGTAGCTTGTTTCCGTCACCCCATTGACTTGAGCCAAAATATGTTCCGAAAATTCCGTTACATATAGAGCTGTTTGTGAAATTTCCGAAACAATTTGGTGAATACTTTTTTCAATATCTAGTGTAAAAAAAGCCGCTTGATCCGCTAATTCACGGATTTTTTTGGCTATAATCGAAAATCCTAAGCCTGTAGGTCCCGTTTTTGAAGCACGGATTGCTGCATTGATAGAAAGCAAATTGGCTTGATCCGCAATTTTGACAATTGTATTAATAATGCCTGTAATTTGTCCGACTAAAAGTTGCAGCTCGGAAAGTTTACCTACGATATTAGAAGATTCTTGTTCCATTTGCTGCATAATGCTCTTCATCTCGCTTAAGTCTTTCACGCCTGAAATAGCTAAATTTGATGTGATAGAAACCACACGGTTAACTTCATTAAGCGATAAAGCAAACTCTAGCGCACTTTTTGATATTCTTTTGGCATGGGGAAGAATGAGGCTTATAGTATCCTTTTGTTTTGTAATGTTTGTTTCCAAATCTTTTGATATTGTATTAACGACTTGTGCTGAGTGTACAATTCTGCTAGAGATTTGTTTGGCGTGATTAATCACATTTTCAAAAAAGTCTGCCATCGCATTAAAGGCATCGCATATCAGCGCAACCTCATCTTGGTTAGACGTTTTGACGCGCACACTGATATTGCCTTCGGCAAGCTCTTTAGCTGCCTTTTTTAAATCAGAAATGGGACGTCTAATCACTCGAGTAATATAAAAGGCTAAGACTAATGATAAACCAAAAAAAGTCCACATGATACCAGAAATAAGGCGATTTTGCATGGTATCAACTTGAATTTGCAAGACTCTTTGAATAAGCTCCAAGCTCTCTTGTCTAAACTCCCAACTTTTTCGCAATGTTTGTTCTGCCATAGCAGTGATTAAAGGGGAATTTCCCTCATGCATCTTATCAATTAAATTTGTGATGTTATTTTGATAAATAAGCCACTCTTTTTGCCAGTTAGGATCCTGAATTTGTTGCAGAATCGTTCCATTGCGATCCATTGCCTTTTGGGCATTTTCTCGTGTATTCTGAAGATTTGTCGATAGTTCGTACATTAAGCCCAAAAAATAGGCTTGCTGCTTTAAATTAGGAGAATTTTTTTTTAAAAGATATCGGGAAAATCGATTTATTTCATTTAAAGTTAGTTGGTTTTTATTAAGATATTCAATCGTTCCTTCAATAAAAAAATGTGTTCCTGGATCTTGGTTATTATAAAGACCAAACCACGAATAAATATCTGTAAGTGTTGTTTGGATAATTTTGATTAATTCATAATGCAAAAAACGGCTTTTGTCTTCTGGATAATCGAAATTAGCCTGATGAAGATCTTGCCAAACAAATAAAATTTGTTCGAAATCGGAGATAATTTTTGAATTTGAACTGATGCCATTAGAATCAAAAGTCTCTTCAATATTGTTTTTTAAGTTTAATAAAGATTTAGAAATCTTATCGGAGATCATTTTGAGTTGTGTAGTTTTGTTCTCTGAAGGAAGTGGATTAAGGACAATATCTTGGTGTTTATAGATTTGACTAATAAGCTTTTCTAATTGCAGGCTTAATCGAATACCTTCGATTTGAGGTTTAATATGGGAAAGGATTTTTGTTTGGGCAATAATTAAAAAAATAACTAGAACGAAAGCGCAAATCATGCAAAGGATAAATGAAATCATGATCTTTTGCGAATAGGTATATCTTTCGAGGTAATAAGCTAGCCTTGTATCATCAAGTAATTTCATAAGTTTTTTTGGGGTTGTGAAAGAAGAAATGAAGGGCTTTTTGCAGCTCATCTGCCGCTGAATTAAGTTGTGAAATTGTTTCATCCAATTCATGCACAATCGGTAGATTCTTCTTTGTTGATTCTAAAAGACCAGAAATCGCTCCAATGATGCCTTCTGCATCACCAGCTTGTTGTTGCATGACTTGACTGACATTTTCGAATTTGACAACTTGTTTTTCGACATGCTGTGTAATATCGGAAAGTTGTGAACTGACAGTTTTGATCCGGTTTGCTCCACTTAAAATTTCATCAAGACCATAGTGTACATCTTGTTTAACAACGGAAACATGTAGCGAGACTTTGTTGATAATTTGCAAAATATTTGCCGTAGCTTCTTGCGTATTATTGGCAAATCTTTGGATTTGTTTGGTGAATTCGGCAAAGCTTTGCTTATGTTCGCCAGCAGATTCCGTTTCAATCGCTGCATTCAAAAATAAGGTATCTGCTTCATCACTAATACTTGTGATGAAAGAGAGTAAGCGAGACGTATCTTTAACTTTGCCTTCAATACTTTGAAGGACCTCCGAGATTTTACTTGATGCATCCACGAGTACAGGTATTTTATCCTTTAAACGCTCGAGTCCAGTGTGTGCATTTTTTGCTAAAGAAGTTTGTCTAGATGCCAGACTGAGGGCTTTCATTGTATCCGCAAGATGTCTCGATTCTAGAGCAATTTGTTGAGCTTTGGAATCAATCGATTTAATACTTCTCTCTTGGCTCGAAATTGTCTGCTCTTGTGCTTTAGTTGACCACGTCATCTCTTCTGTAAAACTTTGAAGTTTTTTTCCTAATTCTTGTAGTTTGTAGACAATGCTTTGGACTGATTCAACCATTTGATTTACAGCATGCCCAATTTGTCCAAATTCATCTCTGGAATCCGAATCAGGAGTGAGCGCGACATCTCCTTTTGCTAATCTTTGCAAATGGCGCAAAATTTTAAAAAGATGTCGTGTAAAGGAGCGCGTGATGGCAAAGATTGTGAGAATCAGACTGCAAATAAACCAATATGCAAGGGCAAAATATTGCTGCATTTGGTAGGTATTTAATTGCGTGGTCAGAGCTTGAATAATTTTTTCATGAGAAATTTTTTCAAGTGTGAGGGCTGATTCTAAAGTGTTAACGACTTTAGAACGCAAATCTTTGGAATAAATGTTTTCGTATTTAGAGGTATTTATTTGATAAACTAAATCTTCAATTGCTTGAAAATAATCTTTCAACGCATCTTTAACTTGGTCATCTTTAAGTTTCAAAAAAGTAGGGTCGTTCAATAAAGGATTAATTTGCTTGATGTTGGATTGAATTTTTTGTGCGACAAGCAACTCATTAAGTGTTAGCGGAACTGATTTTTTGAGATGGCCCCCAAAAAATTCCGTGATGAAGATTCCATTTTTTGGAAGGGTTTCAAAGAGAAGATAACCCATTTTATTGATCCAGGCATTGGAATCGCTACTAATCCCGTAGGCATCTTTTATGTCGGAGTAGCGACTAAGAAGTGATTGAAATAATTCACTTGTTAGGGCATTTCTTTCATCCTGTGTGCGTGCTGGTTTTATTTCGATGAGTTGCTTCCAGGCTTTTTCCCAAGCATCAAAGTCCATTTCAACCTTGCGAGAATCAGAAAATCCTTTTCCTAAATGATCTAAAAAATTGGAAGAAGGGTGAGCTTTTTGAACATTTTTTAATTGTGCAATCGCCTTGGATGTTACTTCTAAAAGATCTTCTTTAAAATGTTTTTCTTGTGTTTCGCTATTTGAAGAGGCTAGATAAAAGATCCATGTTTCCGCAATGTTGTTGAGCAAGGTTTGCATCACAGGAACGTACTGATATCCGATAATTTGTTTTTTTGTTCCATGAATCAAATAATTTTGGGCTGTAATCATCAAATAAGCAGGAATGGGCATAAAAAAAAGATAGACAAAGAAAAAAAACCAAAATCTTTGGTGATAAGTGAATTTTCCCTGGATATTATTCATCCATGCAGTAAGCTTAGAAAGCATCATGCGTCTCGGATTAAAAAAGAAAGTTTTCCAATATTTAGGTCTTCTTCAAATGGGTGATACTACTCAAGGAATAAAGAAGATCATTCTTACTTAAACTTTATTTTTTAATTCCGTCAATCATTTTATCTCTGAAAAATCGGATGTTTATAGAAAACAAAAAGGGGGAAGTCTTTTCCCCCTTGAATGAAGTTAGAGATCGATCTGATCAAGATGAACTGTATGCTGCTTCAAGATTTTCGAGGGTTATCGTCGTGTTTGAGTTTTCTAAACTCGTTCCAGTTTCTTCACTTACATCAGCTTGCGGTTCTTCCATTTTTTCCGATTCTTCCAGCCGTTTTCCGGTATTTCCTTGAACTTTTGCAGCGTCATCTTTTAAAAGCGCTTCTACTTTACTTTGCATGGATAAGCCGTGTAAAGTCATATGGGAGTCTTTGGACATGTTGCCTAAAGTTAGCAAATGTTTGAGTCTATGGGCTGTTTGGATTTGTTCACTCAACTGTGTCGATAATTCCGATAATTGTAGACTCAATTCTTTCGGAGCTTCTGCCCATACTAACCATTTGTCATTTCCTTGAGCTTCAATTTTCAAAATGCCTCGATCAAGATCGGGGGCTCCATATTCTTGATGGATACCTTTATAGTCCTCAAAGATGACTTTGGAAATTGTCTCATTTCCATGTGGTTCGAGTAAGCGGGAATCCTTCCAATTTACCTCAAAGTTTTCTAAACGTTTTTTTTCTACAAGAACATCCTGGTATTGATTAAATTCAACACGAACATTGACCTTTCCAATATCGCTTCCACTCTTGCAGTAAAGATTGACCCGGATAACGATTTGGTCAGGAGAATAAGACAGAATACTTTCATTGTGATCACCGTGCACATGCTCAGCAACTAAGTGTGGCGGTTGAGAAACATCGATATGCCAATCTGTGTCGGGGTAGATGACTAACTGTTCTGTGTGCCAATGTTCTGGATACCATTTATTCCCGTCATAAAATATATTTGGAGAAGATTTTCCTTGAATGTGGCGTTCCATTTCGTGCGCCACATATTCAACAGTGCAACTTCCTGCGACCTGTGGTAAAGCACCTATCCCTACTTGGTATTTTGATTCTACCTTAATGGGCCAACCCCAGTAACCATTATTCCAAGGGACGTTTAACTCTCCTGTGATGTAGGAATAATTTTCTTTGTTTTGATTTTCAAAAGGCCTATGAGGAACTTGAAAAGTTAAAGTGTCCGTCTTTGAATCGACAAGATAACATTTTTTGTCTGCAAAAACTAGGCTAGGTGTGTATCCTTCAGTTGAAGAATAATAAAAGTTCCCGCTAAAAATGACCAATGATGTTTTGGTAATATCATCAATGATGAGATTTCGAGGATTTACCTTAAATAGCTGCGGTTGTTTTGAAGAAAAAGGCAAACTGTTCATGAGTTGTTTAGCAAGTCGTTTAAGGTCATCAAGTTCATCGAGATTTTTTTTCTGAAATCTTTCTACCATACTATCTAGGTGGTCAAATGCATTTTTTGCCGCATTGCTAACTTTTTCGATTGTATGATTGAGCTCATCTCGATAAAAATTTTTTGTATTTTCAATGGCTATGCCAATTTCTCTTCCTGCTTCTATCTCTAAATCGACTCCGGCATTTCTAGTTTCCCTAACTGCCTCGTGAATCGTATCATCGACTCTACGAAAGAGCCCATCCAAGAGACTTCCAAAATTCAATCCAACGTTATTAACACCATTCATAGCAACCTCCTTTTGTTAGTTGCATTCTTAATGTTACAAAAAATGTTGACTGCATTTAACCGCTCAAAACATGCTTTCAGATTATTTTTATAATCGTTCTAGGCTCCCCGTAATGTCTTAAATTGCTATATAAAAACAAAAGCATCTTTTTAGAAGGTGTAAGACATGTTTTGCTAGGTGTGGGATATAGCATTTTATTTTAACATGTGTCAAATAAATAATTTGTTTTTCGTCTCAATTGGATCGTCAATTATTTTCAGAAGATGTTTTGTTGTGAAATGGATCAAGAAAAGGCCTCATGCTTTTGCATGAAGCCTTTTTTGCATTAATAAATTTCAGAAGGGTTAAAGAAAAAAGTGATCTCTTTTTCGGCATTTTCGACGCTGTCAGAACCGTGTACAGCATTTTTTGTTACGGATTGAGCGAAATCTGCGCGCAATGTATTTTTTTCTGCTTTAGAAGGATCTGTTGCACCCATAAGCGCACGATTTTTCGCTACAGCATCTTCACCTTTTAGCACGAGAATAACGACAGGTCCAGAGCTCATAAATTCAACCAAATCAGTGTAGAAAGGCCGTTCTTTGTGAACCGCATAAAATTGTCCAGCTTGTTCTTTGCTGAGTTTTGTCATTTTTACGGCTGCCACGCGCAATCCATTGTCTTCAAAGCGGGAAATAATGTGGCCAATGTGTTTAGATGACACTGCATCAGGTTTAATAATGGAAAGGGTTTGTTGTTCGGTTGTGTTAGGTTGATGAGCAAAAAGTGAAGTACTGATGACAGTAAGCAAAATACAAAGATATGAATACATAACATTCCTTTAAGTTTGGTTTAAAAAATTTTGAAAAAGATGAGCTCCATGCTCAGATCGAATAGATTCTGGATGGAATTGTACTCCTTCGATTTGATAAGAGCGATGTTTAAATCCCATAATTTCTCCATCAATAGATTGAGCCGTAATTTCAAGGCAAGTAGGAAAATGTTCGTGATCTACAATTAGCGAATGATAGCGAACAGCCGAGAATGGAGAGGGAAGGCCATGAAAAATACCTTTTTGCGCATGCTGAATAAGGCTAGCTTTGCCATGAATGGGCTCTAAGGCTTTTTTGACTTGTCCACCATATACTTGAGCGATGCCCTGATGTCCTAAACAAACGCCTAAAATGGGGACTTTTCCAGAAAAACGGGTGAGGAGTGAATCAAAATAAAGATAGTTCTGAGGATTGCCTGGACCTGGCCCAATCACAATGTGAGAGGGCTTTAAGCGGATGCAAGTGTCCAGGCAAAAAAAAGGGCTTCTCAAAAGATGTACGGATGCTCCTAATTCCTGAAAAATATGAACAAGGTTGTATGTAAATGAATCCAAGTTGTCAATTAGGAGGAGCATGCCGAAAACAAATTAACGTGTACGGGAACAAACTTCTTCTGGTTTGAAGAAATAAGCAATCTCTTGAGCTGCAGTTTCAGATCCATCAGATCCGTGAACAGCGTTTTCATCAATTGTCTTTGCAAAATCAGCTCGGATTGTTCCTGGTGCAGCTTTTGAAGGATCTGTAGCACCCATGATTTCACGGTTTTTAAGGATTGCGTTATCACCTTCTAGAACCATGATCAATACAGGACCTGTTGTCATAAAAGAAACTAGGTCACGGAAAAAAGGACGTTCTTTGTGTACAGCATAAAAGCCTTCTGCATCAGCTTGAGAAAGATGTTTCATTTTTGCAGCGACAATACGGATGCCCGCTTTTTCAAAACGTGCAATGATATCTCCAATATGATTGTTTCCAACCGCATCAGGTTTGATAATAGAAAGAGTTCTTTCAGTAGCCATATTAACCTCCGTTATGTTTTTAAAAAAAGTGAATTGAGGATTAAGTATAACACCCTGAAGAAATTATGTGAACTCCAATTTGAGCCCTAAACCTTCCGGATTATCTATTAAATCCTGAAGGAATCACAATTAAGTAAATGTTTGGAGGAGTTGGTTATTGACATACGCAGATTTTTTTTCTGTTTATGTTTTCTTTCGCCTTTGTTTTTTCGAACCGCAAAAACAAGAGATATTAGCTTCCTTTATTTAAGCGGAGGGATATGCGACTTATGAAATGAGTCGAAGTTCAAAATTCTCGTTATAGGATGTCTTTGCACCTCTATCCTTTTCTAAAAATCCCTATGAAAACTGCTGCTCTTCAGTGGAATTTTTTAAAGAACTGGTACTCGATTGGCCACTTGACAACGTTTGCAGGATTTCATCGAAGTAACCAGCGCCTACGAATTTTTGGTGTTTGATGGCTTTATATCCTTGCTCTTTTTCCATTTCAAATTCGTGTTTTTGGAATTTGGCATATGCACCCATTCCTTCTTTGTTATACTGATGAGCCAATTCAAACATACTTGCATTTAAGGTATGGAATCCAGCAAGTGTCACAAATTGGAATTTATAACCAAGCTCCGCTAATTTTTCTTGGAATTCACGGGCGGCATGCTCATCTAAATGTTTTTGCCAGTTGAAAGAGGGTGAGCAATTATAAGCGAGCCATTTGCCTGGAAATTTTTCATGAATACCTGCCGCAAACTCGCGAGCTTCACCGAGATCGGGTTTGCTGACTTCACACCAAACTAAATCAGCGTATGGAGCAAAAGCGCAGCCACGCGCCACAGCATATTGTATGCCTTCTTTTAAATAATAATAACCTTCGCTGGATCTCTGTCCTTTTAAGAACGGTTGGTCAACGGCATCAGCATCGGAGCGAATCATCGTAGCTGATTCTGCATCTGTTCGGGCGATAATCAAAGTGGGAATCCCTAAAAGATCTGCAGCAAAACGGGCTGTTACAAGTTTTTGAATGGCAATTGAAGCGGGGACAAGGACTTTTCCTCCCATATGGCCACATTTTTTTAAAGAGGACAACTGATCTTCTAAGTGAATAGCGGCAGCTCCGGCTTCGATCATGGCTTTAATTAGCTCAAATGCATTTAACGGCCCTCCAAATCCCGCTTCGGCATCCGCGACAATTGGAATAAACCAATCGATTGGATTTCCATTATTTTCGAGGTGCTGAATTTGATCGGCTCGAATAAAAGCATTGTTAATGCGATTAATTAGATGCGGAACACTCAAAAGGGGATAGAGGCTTAAATCTGGATAAACCTGAGCAGCATCATTGGCATCCGCCGCGACTTGCCAACCGCTCACATATATTGCTTTTAATCCCGCCTGGACTTGTTGTAGAGCTTGATTGCCCGTTAAAGCCCCTAGAGCTCTGACAAACGGTTCTTTTTCTAAGAGATTCCAAAGCTTTTCTGCTCCCATTCTTGCTAAAGGGCGATCAATATGAATGGAGCCTCTTAGTTTGATGACTTCTTGAGCGGTATAGGGACGTTGAATATTTTTCCAGCGGGGATTGGTCTTCCAATCACGTTCTAAATCTTCAGCATTTTGATGTGGGTGCATATTTTTTTCTCAAGTGAGATGTTCATAAGAAATTAAAGTTAAAAATTCCACAAAAGCTTTTTTCATCACAATCGATTCCAAGATCTTTTTAGCCTCAGTCAAATGCGGTCGATTTTTATCTTTGGCTTCCGCAATGATTTTTTGTTGCTCTTCCTCAAAAAACTGTTTCAAAAGTTCAGCCGAAACTGTGCGCCCATCGGGAAGTTGAGCCGCGGGATGGTGATGGATCCATTGCCATAGCTGTGCACGTGAAATTTCTGCTGTGGCAGCATCTTCCATCAAATGGTCAAGTGCAGCGGCACCGACTCCGTTTAACCAAGATTCCATATACAGTAGGGAAATGCGTACGTTTTGACGAACCCCTTTTTCTGTAATTTTTCCGTTAGGAACTTTGAAATCTAAGAGATCATGGGCAGAGACTTCTGAACTCTGGAATTTTTTTTGAATTTGGTGAGGCTGATCTTTTAAGATTTTCTCAAAAATTCCTTTAGCAATTGCAACTAGAGCTGGATGTGCGACCCATGTTCCATCAAATCCCCCATGGCATTCGCGCAATTTATCTTCTTTAATTTTTTCGAGAGCCTGGTGAGTAACTTCAGGATTATCACGGCTGGGAATAAAAGCAGCCATTCCTCCAATTGCATGTGCGTCTCTTTTATGGCAGATTTGCACAATTCTTTTTGTGTAAGCCTGCATAAAAGGAACTTCCATTGTAATTTGGGAACGATCCGGAAGTAAGGGGTCTTCTTTTTTTTGAAATTTTTTGATAATGCTAAAAATGTAATCCCAACGACCCGCGTTCAAACCGGCAGAGTGTTCTCTGAGTTCGTATAAAATTTCTTCTGCCTCAAAAATAGCCAAAATGCTTTCGATTAATACGGTTGCACGAATCGTTCCCTGAGGGATACTCAAGAAATCTTGAGCAAAGAGAAAAACGTCGTTCCATAAGCGTGCTTCTTCGTGGTTTTCAAGTTTCGGAAGATAAAAGTAGGGGCCGGATCCCTGTCTAATGAGTCTTCTCGCATTGTGGAAGAAATACAGACCAAAATCAAATAAGCTGCCTGAAATTTCTTCTCCGTCAATTTGAAAATGCTTTTCATTAAGATGCCATCCCCTGGGACGAACCATTAAGGTGGCAATTTCATCTTTTAAAGCGTATGATTTATTTTCAGGTGAAATAAATGAAATGGTACGGTTCACAGCATCAATCAAGTTGCTTTGCCCTTCGATCACATTTTTCCAAGTGGGAGAGAGAGCATCCTCAAAGTCTGCCATGAAAACATTAGCCCCAGAATTGAGGGCGTTAATCATCATTTTGCGTTCAACAGGACCTGTGATTTCAACGGCTCTTTTTTGCAAATCTGAAGGTGGTGGGGGAATGTTCCAAGTTAGATCATCTCGAATAGCCGCTGTTTCCGGAAGAAAAGTTGGCAGAATCCCCTGATTGAGTTGCTTCTGTCTTTCGACTCTTTTTTGCAAAAGTTGTTTCCGTCGCCCATTAAATTCCTTATGTAATTCCGTTAAAAATTGAATGGCTTCAGGAATAAGAATGCGATCTTGAATTTTCCCGATTTGCAAAGTGGTGACAACAGATGGTTTCTCTAATTTCATAGCTCCCCCTTATAACCTGATGAATGAGGTGAAATCCTATAATCAGGTATATAAGTTTTTTTAAAACAGAGAGCGTTTTCATTCAAGCTTTGTTTACTGCGAAATTAAACTTTTCCAATAAGTTTGCATTTCTGGAGACAAATAGGGAAGAAGCTTTCGATATTGGATAGGATGGTTAGTTGAATTAAAATGCTCAATATCAACAAAATTTAAACGTTTGTCCCAAGAAAAAGGAATATTATCAGGATAAACAGAATCAATTAATTTATTTTCTTTAATGATCGTATACAACGCTTTGAGTTTAGCTTTTGTCATGTGAAGTGCAAACCAATTTGCATTAAGTGTCCAACCAAGCGTGTCCATATCTTGGACGATCAAAATATATTTTCTTGGAGATCCGGCCTCTTTAGGGACCGCATAAAGCCATTTTTTAGGCACATTTAATAAGTGATTTAATTGGTGGGCATCGATACTTTTTCTGATAAGTCTTGATCCCTTAATCCTGCGTGTAAAAGCCTGCCATTCTTCTCCATTATAGCTATCTGTATAAGCTTTAATTCGATATCCCTCTAATTTTGGATGTTTAGCAACAACCATACCGGCTTTGCATTTGATCATCCTTCTAAATCCCGCTTTTTTTAACGCGTTGTTAGAGGCAAGTACACCATTTTTGGAGAAAATTTTATCTAATTTTTTTCTAAGCTTATGGTCTTCAGGTAATTCAAAGCTTTTTAGGTCTTCTTCAGATAAGCTTCTGGGTGCAAATTTTTCTTCAAAATCCAAAGGGGCATCGACGTATGCCGTCACCTTGTAAAAGGGGAATGGATATTCAACGAGAAATTCTGGTACTTGAGTTTCCGCAATGAAGACAGATTCTTGACTGTCGAAATCGGGGAAAAAATCAGGCGTATTCCCTCCAAAAATAAAATAGGTAGCATTTTCAAATGGATGCCAAGTTAAATGATGGTGCTGTTCATCATTGAGACTAACTTGAACATCTTCAATGAAATAAGATGTTCCGTTCCCTTCAAAAAAAGCAGGTAAAGGGGAATGAAAAAATGTCAAAAGAATGAGTCCTAAAATCGCGCGCATATGTTCCTCTCGATTAAATAAAAAAAATCATCATATGCGTTAAACTGCTTAGTTGCAAAGAAACTCTTGGGAAATGATTTTTTTTGCACACGTTAAAATATTTTTTGTATATAGAAGGTTTAAAACAATCAGGAGGTTTTATGAAAAATAGCAAAGCTTCTGCTAAACTTGCCACTCCCAATACTTTAGGACCAAAAGCAGCCTCAGCTATTACATTCGTTATTAATCCGTTAATCGCCGATTCTTTTGCCTTATATGTCAAAACCAAGAATTTTCACTGGCATCTATCAGGGCCTCATTTTCGTGATTACCACCTGCTATTTGATGAGCAAGCAGATCAGATTTTTGCCATGATAGACGTTTTAGCAGAGCGGGTACGCAAATTGGGTGGAATGACGATTCATTCTATTGGCCACATTGCTCAATTGCAAACGATTCAAGACGATAATCAAGCATATGTGGAGCCACAATCCATGCTTCAAAAGCTATGCAATGACAATAAAAATTTTGCTCAAAGAATGCGCGATGCCCATCAGGTTTGTGAAGACAATGGCGACGTCGCCACTTCGAGCATTCTAGAGGTATTCATTGATGAAACGGAGCGTCGAACTTGGTTTCTTTTTGAAAATACCGTGGATTCAAAGTAACAGTTTTTTGTTCGGTAAATAATGAGAAAAATATCCATTAAATTTTTGGAGGTCGTATGTCTATTGTCAAAGTAATCGAGGTTATCTCGGAAGGAAAATCAATTGATGATGCAGTAAAATCTGCAGTGGCAGAAGCAGCTAAAACAGTAGAGGACATTAAGCAAGTGAATGTGCAGCACATTGAGGGCATTGTTAAAGATAACAAAGTGGTTAATTTTCGCGTGAATGCGAAAATTAGTTTTGTTGTACAACATTAAGCAATGGCTCTAGGCAGGAGCGATGGATAGCTTTTCGTTGCTCTTCGCATCAAATTTCTTTTTTTAATCAGTTGACATATTCTTCTACTAAATTCTAGCATTCATATAATCATTTTGCAAATTCCTGCTTAAACTTGTCATAAATAAAGGAAATTTTATGCACACATTAAAGATTTTGTCCTTTTTCATCGCCCTCACTTTAATATCGTCTTCTGTTATTGAATCAAAAGAGTGTCGTGAACAACTAAAGTTTTCATTTGATGATCGAGAATGGAAAGAAGATTTTCAAAGCAATGATCAAATTGGTTCGATTACGGAATATACGCTTAAAAATGAAACTGTCACTGATTGGAGCGAACTTGTCACTGTCCAAAAATTGATTCCCATAAAGGTTTCGGCATATGATTATTATTTAGAATTTGTGAAAGGGTTAAAAAAAGAAGTGAACCCTTTGGAAGTCAGAAGCCAGGTGCTCAAGCAAAGTGAAGATGATATTTTGTTTGAATGGAGCATTTCGGGCCGTGATGGTTTGTCCCAGCATGAATGGTTTCGATTGATCAAAACCCCTCAATCCACCTGGGTATTGCGCTATACGACAAAAAAGTTACAAGATGTTGAAAAGCAGCGCCCTATTTGGGAGAAAATTTTAAATTCTGCGACACTAGTGCGTGAAGGGGATTGTCAATAACCCCTCCCTAAAGCGAGTTTTTTACGGAAGGCTCGTTTTTCCTTTTCTTGAATTCTATTCAAAATCCTGTATGCTAATTATCCTACATATGTAATCAATTTTACTCACAATTATAACTATTCGAAGAATATGAAAATTCCTTTATCTTGGCTAAAAGAATGGATTAATTTAACCCTTCTTCCTCATCAAATTGAAAAAAAACTCACGAGCGCAGGGCTTGAAGTCGATGCTGTAACACCTATTTCGGCTGGATTTCAAAAAGTTGTTGTCGGGCGTGTGCTAAAAACAGAAAAACATCCAAATGCAGATAAACTTTGCGTAGCTGTTGTAACAGATGGTCTCGAAGAGTATCAAGTCGTCTGTGGTGCACCTAACTGCCGTCCAGGAATCAAAACAGCTTTTGCAATGGTAGGGGCAACCATTGAAGACAAAGAGGGAAAGACTTTTAAAATTAAGGCATCCAAGATTCGCGGTGTGGAATCTTTTGGAATGTTATGCTCGGCGTCTGAATTAAATTTATCCGATGAACATGATGGAATTTTAGAATTTGCGGATCATTTTCAAGAAGGGGCTGATCTTGCTTCCATTTATGGAGATACCATTTTTGAAATTTCTTTGACACCCAACCTGTCCCATTGTTCTAGCGTATTAGGTGTTTCTCGTGAGCTTTCTGCGACAACCGGATTTCCCGTTATCTATCCCAATGTACAACTTAAAGAAACGGAAAAACCCATTCAAGACCAAGTGAAAGTGACAGTCACAGAACCTTTGCTTTGCTCACGCTATGCTTGCCGCTTTATTGAAGGGGTGAAGATTGGGCCATCTCCAGATTGGATGCAAAAGAGGCTGTTGCAATGTGGCATCCGACCTATCAATAATGTTGTGGATGTGACAAATTATGTTTTATTAGAAATGGGACATCCTTTGCATGCCTTTGATTTTAGTTTGGTAAAAGGAGCTGAAATCATCGTTAGAACGGCGCATGAGCAAGAAAAAATGGTGACGCTGGATGGAAAAGAACGAGAGCTTCCCAAACAAGCTCTTTTAATTTGCGATCGAGAGAAGCCCATTGCAATTGCAGGCATTATGGGGGGGCAAAACTCCGAAGTGAGCGATCAAACACACACAATTTTGCTTGAAGCGGCTTACTTTGATTCACGCAATATCCGAAAAACGAGCAAATCTTTGGGTCTGCTGACAGATGCTTCTAAACGATTTGAAAGAGGCGTGGATCCTACTCAAGTATTGGCTTCTTTAGATCGAGCTGCGGAACTCATCCAGCAGCTAGCAGGTGGTGTGATTGCACAGGGAATTTTGGATGTGAAATCCCATGAATTTTTTCCTAAAACGGTGACATGTAGACTCTCTCGCATCAATAGTCTTTTAGGAATTCATATCAGTGCTAGTGAAGTGGAATCGATCTTTCAAAAATTGGGATTCTCTGTTCAATACGATGGTCAGGATCTTTTTTCCGTGCAAGTCCCCACTTATCGGAATGACATTTCGTTAGAAGTGGATTTGATTGAAGAAGTGGCTCGGATTTATGGATATGATAATATTGAAAAACGGGCTCCCCGTTATCATGGCTCCACTATCCCAGATGCCCCCATTTTTCATTTTGAACGAGAAGTTAGAGGGCAATTAATCGCGGCAGGACTGCAAGAATTTTTGACATGCGATTTAATTGGGCCTAGCTTGCTGCAATTGGTTGGAGATTCCCTGATGGATGAAGCTACGCAGGTGAAGGTCGTTAATCCAACTTCCATTGAACAGTCAGTTTTGCGAACATCTCTATTGCCAGGGATTCTACAGCTCATTAAACACAATTGGGATAGGCAAAATCGACATATCAGTGGATTTGAAGTCGGTCGTGTGCATTTTAAAGAGGGTAGCAGATACATCGAAGATCCTGTTGTTGCCATTGTTTTGACTGGAAAAAGCCGACCGCACCATTGGAATCAGAAGCCTGAAGACGTCGACTTTTTTGATCTGAAAGGCATCATCGAAACGTTTTTACACGAATTGCGTATTCCAGCATGCACATTTGAAAAAAGTGACCTTGAGATTTTTCATCCGGGTAGGCGTGCTTCTGTGCAAGTCGGAGCGTTAAAAATTGGATCACTTGGTGAAGTGCATCCTGCGATCTGTCGGAAATTAGATGTGGGCCAACGTATTTTTTTCGCAGAGTTTAATTTGCTCGATCTAATGGGTGTTCGCCAAGAAGAGCCGCGTATGCGTGAGGTTCCAATCTACCCATCTTCAGAACGAGACTGGACATTAACTTTAAAAAATAGTATACCTATTCAAAACGTTTTTGATTGGATCCACGCTGTACGTTCGAATCTTTTGGAGGAGGTTGTCCTGCTCGACGTATACACCAGCGATAAATTGGGCAAAGATTGTAAAAACGTCACGTTTCGATTTACTTACCGCGATGCAAAAAGAACTGTTGCACAGGAGAAAGTAGATGCGGATCATGCGCGGATTATGGGATATGTAACAGAACAAATCAGTTCTGCCAAAGCATTATAAAATGAGATAATTGACGGAGTTTGACTATGCGGTTTGTATGGATTGTAGGATTAATAGGAGCGACAGTGCTTGCTACGGGATGTGCAAAGAAACCAGCCTGTATTAATGGGGAAGAAATTGTAGATTGTAAATATGTCCATAAATACGGGGTAACTGTTCCTCAGCAAGACTGGACTTCACGAGGGGAAAATGGTAAAGTTGTTTCCACACTTAAAAATGGTGTCGTAGTTGCAAAGAATTATGTGGATGGGGAATTACATGGCGAAACAACTTATACGTTTCCTTATGGTGATACCGTTGAAAAAATGGAAAGCTATGAGCACGGTCAGCTAAAATCTGACTTAACCTATTACTCTTCAGGTATCCCAATGCGTGAAGTGCAATATCCCTCTGCTACAACAGAAAATGTCACTGTTTGGTATGAAAGTGGATCCCCGCGATTCCGTGAAAAGTATGTAGATGCCCTTCTCATTGAAGCTGAATACTTTACACCTTCTAATCAAGTCGAATCTGTGGTGGATAATGGAAATGGAACACGTATTTCACGTGATCCTTATGGAATACTGACAGCTACAGATACTATTGATCATGGACGCCTCGTTCTTAGAACAACGGCTTATCCAAATGGAGCACCAAAAGAAGTGATTCCATATGTCAATGATCAAATTCAAGGGGTGCGCAAAACATTTTACCCTGGTGGGGAACCGCATACTGTAGAGGATTGGTCAAATGGGAATCTACATGGTGTAATGACCACTTACCAAAATGGGGAAAAAGTTTCTGAGATAGTCTATGTCGAAGGAAAAAAGAATGGTTTAGAACGACACTATCGTAATGGTAAAGAAATTGTCGAAGAAATTTCTTGGCAAGAAGATCTCAAACACGGGCCATGTGCGCTCTATTTGGGAGATAACTCGAAGACAGAATGGTATTACCAAGGCAAGCCAGTCAGTAAAATCAGTTATGACTTACTAGCGAATCCAAAAATCCGCTAGTTGCTGGCAAGAGCACACGCTATGTGTGCTCTTATTTTTTCTTTGCAAATGAAAAATTTTCCATGTCCCATTCTTCTTGTAGCATTTCACTAAATTCGCCATTCTCTTCATTGATTGCATATTTTTTTAGCAAAACAGCCTTTCCTTCAGTATCAAATAAAATCACTCCATTAAAAGCATCACCGAGTTCCGTATATAATACTTGTTGGGTTGAAAGTTTAATGTCCTGAGCAGAAAACACTTCACACTGTTTGCAGCGGTGTCCAACAAAAGAATGCACTTCTTTGTAAACGATTCGATCGTCTTGGTTCCGAATCAAGCATGTTGTTTGAGTAGGTGTTTCTTCGATCGGAATTTTTTGCCAGGAGTGTTGCTCTCCCCGTTTTAAATGCCGAAAATCTAAAAACAAAGAATCATAGATTGTGGAAATAAATTGAACCCCCTTATACTTTTCCACAGAAATATGCTTTCGGTAAGGATCCATCACAATTTTATAGCTTATTCTCGTCGATTCAGCTTCCCCAATCGGATAACGTCCTATAGGAATTCCCTGGTCCCAGAAGTAGTCTGAAAATTGCTTGATCATGGCTTCTCGCTTGTTAGGATTTTATAAACATCCATCATTCCTAATTTATCTTCTGAGGTCAAGTATGAAAATGCCTCTCTTTGAAACCACTAAAAAGTCACATGGACCTGCTATTGGGGTTCATTTCGAGCTCGTCGAAAACCGCATCCACCACATATACATGACCTTAGGTAACGGTGAAGGCTTGGAGTGGTATCTTTATGGTGATTCTGCTCGAAATAAACAAGTTCAAAAGCAAATCCATGCATGGATGAAAAATTATTTAGATCGTCTCCCGGGCACGTTACCCGCATTATACTTTTCTCCAAAGATTTCTGCTTTTCATCGCAAAGTCTGGGAATATTTAACCACTCTTTCTATAGGACAATTAGCATCCTACGGGGATGTTGCCGAAGCTGTTGGTTCTAAAGGAGCTGCAAGGGCTGTAGGCACAGCGTGCGCGAGGAATAATTTTCCTCTTTTGATTCCTTGTCACCGAGTAATCGCTTCGAAAGCAGCTTTAGGAGGGTTTTCATGTGGGCTAGAAATAAAAAGACGTTTACTTGAATTTGAGAAATGTTGGCATCATATTCGCAATTATAAAATTGAATCTCGTACGGAGGCATCATGAAGACTAAAGAAGAATTATTAAAAAGACTTGCCTATCTCGAATTTGTTAATGATCAACTAACAACCGAGGTGTGCGATTTAGATGAATTGCTCCGTAAAGTGGGATTTCCAAAAGGTGTGGAATCCGCTAAATGGATAGGGGGGGAGATGCTTGCTCACCCAAATGACGAAAACAAAGAAAAGGAAAGTCCTTAAGCATAAAATTAATCAAATTCTCATTCATTCTTTATGTCGTATTAATAATTGGATGATTATATCGAAGCTGTTCATAACATCTATGTACAATCTTAAAGCTCTTTAGCGGGAGGAATTGATGACTATATCAGAGATTTTGAAAAAAATCGCCTATCTTGAAGCTGTCAATGAAGCTCTCCATCAAGAAGTTCTTCATCTGGATGTTATGATGCGTCAATTGGGATTTAGTGGAGGACTCGAAACTGTTAAGCTAACAGCACGAGCAATATTACAAGATAAAAAATACCTTAAGAAAGAAAAAAAATAACTTAATTATATAATAATAAATAATAACTATATTTTTACCCTGAACTTGATTAGCACAGGTTCAGGGTTTTTTATTGTTTAATTTTTTTATTATCCTTTTTGTTGAAAATAGGTTTTAGTATATATTGTTTAAACTTGAAAAGTTTTTTACTGCCGAGAAATAAAAGTTTAAACAGATAGTCTTGTGCCCATTGAGAAGCCGATTTGCAAAAGGTATTTTTTTATGTTTTCTCCTACTTCATTTAATATTCGAACTATTTCAAATGTGGATTCTGTGGAGCAAAGTGAGGCATCAGAGCCTGCGCATTTCGCTATTTCATCTCGTTTTTCAATAGAAATTCCACCTTTTATTCCTTCAGAAGATCCACTTGATCAACGCGTAAAGGTTTTTATTGAATTGGGATACATGGATACCAGAGGTGTTTTAACTCCAAAGTTCTATGAAACGTTTGAGAACCCACCTGCGTTGGAAGAAAAGAAGGTACAGGAAATACGTCGAAGTTTAATAGAAAATCGGATGTTTAGATGCGGTCCATTTCAAATGGGGGAATTGCTTAAAACTTTGTGTAGCAATGCTCAGCATTATGCACAATCAGCCATGGCTTGCTATGTCGGAAGTGGGGTAAAAAAAATGGTTCTTGGAAAAGAGTATTTTGCACTTTTTCTGAGAATGATTTCAGATGGTCAGCTGGAAGAATTAGATGTAGGAATTCTCAAGGAATTATCTCGTGAAACAAGAGATGAAGATTACTTCATTTTATTGGAAAATCCGCAAGAAGGTTCTTTAAAATGCATGGTGGATGAAACCATTCACCTTTTGGCGAAGATTGAAGCATCCGACTATGCAACAATTCGGCACGCTGGTTTAGAAAATAGAAAAATTCAGCCAAACTTTTCTCTCGTTTCATGGAAAAATCAATTTCAAAATTCAACTAAGAAAGCTCAAGTCTGTGATCTGGTTTTTTCCTTTAAAAGAGATCGATGCGTTCCTGAAAAAGAGCTTTGCATTGTGCTCAATCCACATCTTTCCTCCTCACAAGAAAAGATCTTTTATCCTGTGGGAGCACCATTAGAGAGTGGCAATGGTTATGAAAATGCTTCGCAAGGAATTGTCGATTTCATCACTCGCATCGTACATGGCAAAGCGGAAGATTTAAATGAACAAATGTGGCCCATGCTCATCGCACTCATATCGCAAGAAAGACGTTTTTATGAGTTGGAGGAAGGGAAAGCTGAAAGCCTCATCGATGCATTAAGTTTAAAATTAATGGAGCATGGCACTGAAACAGTTTTGGATGGGGTAAGAACGAAGCTCATCAATTATTTGAAAGAGCATCACCCGAATGACCAAAAAATGACTTTCACCATGGCATGCAATGCCTGCCTGTGTCTGAGAAAATTTTTTCCTGCGACAAAAATTCATGCTCTTTTTCTATCTTTAGTCGATAGCATTGCTTTCAATAATCCCTATTCCCCATTCGCACTGATAAAAGAAGGAGTCCTCCAATACCAATTATCGTTCCTAGATGTCATGCATATCCAGGCATGCTTTGCCACCTTGAGTTTTGGAGTAAAAAATCCAACACTGCGACATGATAATCTCTGCATTTTTTTAACAAAGTTTGAAGAAAAACCTTCTGTCAAAATTCTAGAAGATAGTCTTTCGGTTTTCATTCCTTTTGACCCTCTTGTCGGATATCGCATCTGTTTAGATTTATCCAAAAATGAACAGTTGCAGGAGTATTTTAATCAATTGCTACGTGCTTATTCACCCCTGAATGCTTATTCAGAAAACGTTGGATCGCAGCTTTCTCCCTATCCAAGGCAGCTTATTGAATTTTTAGATCCGTTGCAAAGTGAGATTCGAAAAAATGGATTTGGTCATAATCCATTTGTCAGCAAACTCAGCTATAAGCTTTTAGTGGCTATGCAAACAAGCCAAGTCTCTCAGGTTAATGTTCTTAAACTCTTGAAGTATTTTCCTTTTGTATTTGATACTGATGAGCACAACGATCTCCTTATCGAACACTTAGAAGCCTTATTAAATCAGGTTTCGCCTTGGAATGCATGGAGCGCAAAAATGTTTGGGAACTTTAAAGCGTTAAAAACAGAAGGTCGTAAAACGATTCCAGCCTGGATCCAAGCTCTCATAGGGACAAAATCTACCATTGCAGCTGAATTGACGAGGAATATTTGGGAAAAAGCTCCCAAACTAATGGAGAACGAAAATTTTTCGATGAAGTTGATCTATCATCTATCATCGATAAGTCTTCAAACGACACTGCACATGTTCAGCCAATTGATGGAGACGCCTGTCAAAAATCAAGAAAAGCGCACCCTTTTTTTTATTAAGTTAGGGCTTAAAGTTTTACAAGATAAGCAGTGTGAAATAAAAGATTTGATGAAATTTCTGGAATCTGGAAAAGCACATTACACGAGTGAAAATCTCGAACTCAGAAGGCAATGTGTCGAACTATTTATGAAGGTGATGCAGCGTCTAATTTCGTCTAAAAATCTGGCCTATGCACGTGAATTGTTATTAAATCTGACAGAGAAAAATATTCTCGAAAAAGATCATCCCGATGTAATGGCACTATGGAGAGATTGTTTAGGACATATCCTATCCCAAGAACAATTTAAAGAGCTTGGACTCGCTTTTTGGAACGATGGCAAGCAATATAAGGTTTGGCAAGACAAAGAAAGCAATCTAAAAAATGCGCTATTACTTGCAGAATATCTTGCTGAAAAGGAAACCCCATCTTCTGAAGAATTTCCAAAAATTCTCAACTATGTCTGCACATCTCATGCGAAGGATGAAAGAATTCATCAGCTTGTACTTGTGCATATTCAACAACAAGGTGGGATTGGGATCGTTCGAAAAGTTCCATCGGCATACTTGCCTCATTTATTACCAAACGAGAAGATACAGATTTTATTGAATGCTCTAGCCTATGAGATTAAGATTAAAAATATTGATGAAAGTCTAGTGATTGTGAATCAGATTTTAAATGGTAATCCGTGCGATGGCCAAGACTTTTTCCAAGATTTAACAAATGCTTTAATTCAGGAAATCATTTCTACACATGGATTCAGGTATCTTGAGGGGATTCAGAAAATGATTGCGCATGAAACTTTTGTCAATCATTTTGAGAAGGATTTCAAAGTCAATTGCTTGCTGGATTTGGTAAAAAGTTTTTCGGCCGATTTAATGCTCGAGCAGTTCTCCTTACCTTTGCAAAATTTATTGATCACTTTGATGAAAGAAACGTTAGATGATCCTTCTTATGCTGAATCCGCCTCCTTTTGTTTAAATTTATTACAAAAATTTACAAAGCTTCCTCCGGCTTTAAAAAGGTATATAGAGAACGATCTTATCCAGTTATTGCGCTGTAGCTATGTAAAGGCACAACCTGAAACCTTCTTTGCGTTAATCCAATTGTGTCTCCACAACAACTGTTTAGAAGTATCTCAAGAGGAACTCGAACTTTTTGCTTTGGAAGTCTTGAAGGATGCCCCTCATTTACAAGTTATTCAGGGGATTCATGATCTATGTAAAGCCTATTTTAAAGTAGATCGCATTCACAATGAAAAGACTATTGTACTATTTGAAAAACTCATTTGGGCCTTTTTCTCAAAGCCTGCAGCTTTTTATTGGGCCCAAAAATTAACCTCTACACTATCCCATTTATCCCCTTCTCAGCTTGAATTATGCGTGCGATTAAGTGGTTTCATTGAGTCTTCACAGGAAAATGAACTTTTGGAAAACTTGTATCAAAAAAATGTTGACTGGCTTGCTTTTGCCAAAGCATTGATCGCACAGGGAAGATATCATTCCATATTTCATCTGATCCAGCAGCATGGGAAAAAAGTGAGTATTGAGCTTAAAGATGTTGCAAAGGCATTGTTGCTTAATTTTCCTTTAAATGTAAATTTTGCTTCATTTTTATCCATTGTTGAACATGGCAAAATAGAAGAAATTAAAGATTGGATCGTTTTTTCTGAAAAAATTCTGCAATTCAAATCGAAAGATGCCAACGAGTCTTTTTATCATCTTTTTGTAAAAAAAGTGATCAACAACAAACAATTTCCGGCAACTCTTCAGGAGAAGGCTGAGTGTTTGATGAGGATGCTTCCATTTTTTACCTATGAACAGTGGATGGAAAATGTCGCGATTTTTACTTTTTTTGAAAATGTGCAGCTTCGTGTTGAGAGAATTGCTTTTTACAACCAAATCTTTAATGGGGTGATTTCTTTGCTAGACCAGATGGATGCAGAGATTGCACACAACCTAATACAAGGATATCAAAAGTTATATCGAAAAATAAAAAAAGAAGATCGTCTGTCGTTTGAATTAGCAGATTCCAAGATAATAGAATTTTTAGTGCACCACATTTCGCAAAACATGGCTTTGCTTGGATGCAAAGCCCTTAAGGAACGTCTTTTGGATGGAGAAAATCAGATTGCAGAAAAATTTTTCATCGCATTGATCAAACGATGTCAGCCCGAAGAAAACAATCTGAGACAAGAAATTATCAAATTGTTGAATGTGTATCAAAAGCTCACAAGTCCACATTTATTGAATCGAGTCATTGAGACAATGGCCTCGAATCAAAATATCCACGTAGAATATGAATTAAGCTGCTTAATCCTAAGATTCATTAGCGGTCAAAGTAATGAAATCCCTCAAGACTTTTATCTTTTGCTTATTCAACAGATGTCTGTTAAGGAATCTGAAGTACTTAAAAAAAATCTGGAAATTCTCGAAGAAAAAAATTTGGAACATTTTTTGACTCGAGCTGAAATAAATTTGCTTTATGTGAAATGGCTTAGTACAAAGCTTTTGGCTAGTGATACCGGGGGAGCGAAGCTTAATGCAGCGCGTCTTTTTTATGACAATTTTGAGAGGTATCAATCTTTTCCACAAGAGCGCCAACTTTGTTTGCTAAAAATTTCAGAAATGATCTTTAGCATGGATTTGAATAATAAAAATTACATTCTTTTTCATGCCTTTTTAACCCTATACCTAACAGAGAAGCCTATCCCTAAAATTTGGGGGAAAATTCCCGAAAACTCGACATTCACGTCTCCTCGTTTAATTTATCAGCAGTTGTTTCCCATACTGGGAAATGAGGCCCCTTCCACAAAAGATCCTATTTTTATTGAGAGATATCTTGCTTTTATGGAAGTGATGTTTGATTTTAATTTTTCCGAAAAGTGCGAAAATCCCGATTTTTTAAAGACTTTCAAAATCTGTTTAAGCGAATTCACCAAAATATATTATCTGATTCCTAAGGAAGAAAAAAAGAGATCGCATTGTAAGCAATTCATTAGGCATCTCACAAAATTTATCTATTCAAAAGCATGTATCATAAATAAACAGGTTCATTCTGATGGAATGGATGTTATTCTTGGTGATGCCGTCATGGCGGGCCTTTTTGTCGATGATGAGAATCTCTACCACGAATTGTTTCTGTGGGTATACGATAAATGGCCAAAATGTTCGAAGATTTCTGAATGGCAACAAGCTTGCATCGCAAAGAAAATCTTAAATCGAATGATCAATGATTATGGTGTGGATGGACTGAGATTTTTTGATACTCACCACAAGACTTTCTTAAAAGATCGAAATATATATTTTGAATCTTTAACTTCTATGTTGAATGTACGCCATGAAAATTCTTATATGGATCTGATTAATTATTATACATTAAAAATACAAACAATATTTTTATGCTTAAATGGGCACGAAGAGAGAAAAGATTTTTTTATTAAACTAAGCCATACAATCATTGATTCTCTAGAAGAAAGGTTAAATGGAAACAATTTTATCCAAATTGGTCTCTATTATTTAAGTACTTTTTCTCAAAGGCATTTTTTCGATAATGCGATGGGCCAGTTCTATATTTTATTGAAAAAAATTGGAAAAGTAATGATTAGGGATATGAAAAATTCACCACATTTATATGTAGATAATTTTTTTGATTGCCTATTTCAAAATTATCAATCGACAGATGTTTTCCTTCCGAGAGCATTTAAGATTAAATTGAGAGAAGTCGATTTTTATTTAAAAGAATTAATTAAAGTCTTGCCTTCTTCCAATCAAAAATTGAGACAAAAAATTTTAAGTCGGGAAATAGAATCTATAATTCCAGATACTGTGGAAGGTCAGTTCGTCGTAGAAGCTGAATTGTTAAAGGAGTTTATTGAATTATTTGCTTCTTGCCCTGAAAACATGCAGAAAAGAGGATTATATGTTTTAAAGGCCATCCAAAGATACTTCATTAAACATCCGAATAAAAAAATAGAGCAACTCGGAAGAGAATTAATTCTATTTTCATATAAAAATTTGATGGAATTATTAGAACATAGCTCGTTCGAAGTGTACGAAACGAATAAAGTTTATGTCCTTTTTTTAAGCTATTTCATTGAATTGAGAAAAAATGGCTCTTCAAAGGAAATAGAGCTCATAGAGGATTTTGATCTATGTGCTGAAATGATTAAATCTTTGTTTAATGGAACTTATCAGAAATTATACGATCGAATCGCGTTCCGTAATTTTTATCACAGTATTATGAAATTTTTTGATGAAATTTCAAAATTAGGTTCTCTAAATTGTTTAAATGTTTATTGCGACATCTTAGACTACATTTTAAGTGGTTTAATAAGAGATGTAAAATTTATAAAATTCAAGGAAAAAGAAGATCAGGAATTTATGGAATTCCTCCTTTCTAAAATTTTTATTCCTCAGCTGAAGAAAAATGAAGTAACCGAAGAATTGAATTCGAAAATTAATGAACTACGAAAAAAATGGTTAATCATTTATGAAAAAAACAATAAGTTAAAAATGGGGATAAGATTCTTAAGTAAATATGAGAATTAAATCATCCCTTGGAAGCCTATCGTTTGTATAGGCTTCGAGTCATATTTATTCAAAATATCACGTGTTAATGGTTAATCCATTCACGGAATTCGGGCGAACTCAATTCATCCACCATTAGTATAATTATTACAGGAAAAACGACACATGAACATCCCATTCTTAAATTTTGACTGCCAATCACGAGTAACTCCTTCTCCCTTAGTAAGTCCGACCTTTGAGCCGCATGAGTCCTATGCAGGCAGTGCAAGATCTCCGATCGGTTTAAACGAATTTTTTCCCGCTATAGATCCTTTCGACCAAATTTTGTTGGAGATGATTAGAGAGGGAAATGCGGATCGATATGGAAGATTAACGGATCAGATAAAAAACAATGTAAAACGAGGCTTTTTTGCTTTAGATAAGGGGGAATTCGATCGCCTTTGTCAGGCGTTATATCATGTCTTAGGAATTCTAGAAAAAGGTGAAGTCGTGACATTACATCACCTTCTGCATGCCTATTTTCAAAATCCTGAAATCAGCATTGCCTTTTCAGGAAAGGGATTAAAGCAAGCATTTCTGGGAAAAGGTTATTTTACTCGCATTGTAGATGTATTAACCAACGGAAAGGTTAAAACCTTAAGTTCGGAAATGAATACCGAATTATCGCATGTCATCACACAAGAATTTGTTGAGCTATATTTCCTGTCAGAAAATCTTTTAGCAAAAACTTACACATCTTTTCTCCAACTTCTAGTCAAACTTCCAGGGGAGCTATTCCAAGATAGTGAGCCAGTGGGGAGACGTCATGTCACATGGATCAGCAAGCTAGATGGAACAAGATGGCATTTTATTTTCACACTTGCGCAAAATGATTGCTTTTTGGAAATGCAAACCCGTCTTCCCCTCGAAAGCTTTTCTAATTGCAAGATCCACTTGCCTATTATTCCGAATATTTATTGGCCCATTCTGCCTATTGGCGAAAAGAATGAGGATCTTGAAGCTGAATCGCAAAATGATGGCATGCAGGGATTGGCAGATTTTTTGACAAAAATTTTACATGTGAATCACTTCGAAGATGTGAATGCTGAGTCTTTTGCAAAATTGATTGCCCTTATTTCAGATGGATACCGAGATTACGGAGGTGGCTTTCAGAAGGCGTCAGATGCTCGAGCGCACAAAAGTTTAATTTGGCAGTTTGTGAATCACTTTTTTAGTCGTTCAGAAAAGAGCAAACGCGTTGAAATGATGACTTCAGCCATTTTAAATTTTCAAGACAAAGAAGGTGAAAAGTCTGCTAAAATGTGCTTGACGATGGCTTGCAATGCATGTTTAAGCATTAAACCACATGTCAAAACACATGAATTAGATCAAATTTATGAAGTTCTGACCGCCCGAACAAAGATTGAAAATCCCCATTCCATTTTTTCATTGATTCAAGAGGGGATTAGTGAATGGGGAATGTCGTTTGAGGAAGTGATGCAAATCCAGCAGTGCTTTGCCATTGTGGCTTTGGGAGTTAGACGCCCATCTTTAAAAAAAAAGAGATTGCATGTCATTATGACTAAGCATGAAGGGGCTCCTGCAATTAAAATCCAAGAAGAAGGAAAATCTATTTTTTTGCCGTTGGAACCCTGTTCAGGCTTTAATTTGTGTTTAGAACTGATGTCTAATCGTCCCTCTACAGTTGAATATCTAGAAAAAGTTTTGGATGCCTATCTACCTATAAATTCCTTTGATCTCAATGAGCGCTCACAACTTTCCGATAACGCTCATTACTTACATTTTTTTTTAAAATCTCTTGAAGAGACAATCCGATTTAAAGGATTTGGAAATGAACCTTTTAGCTATATTTTGAGCTATTATCTTTTAGCGGCATGCCAGACTTGTAATCCCACAATTGTTTCTCTAGAGCTTCTTCTTAAAAAGCATGTGAATCTTTTAGAGATGGTGCAAGATCCTTTGAAAAAAATCAATTTGGGTTATCAAATGGTGAATTTGCTTATTTATTCACGATTTGAACCATGGGCAAGCTCTGCGTTGATTATGTATCGTCATTTTCAAAATTATTCCCCAAGAAGCCTTCCGTTAGTTGCATGGGTGTGGGCGCTTGCTGGTATTCAAAGTCCCAAGGCTTACCAGCTTGTTATGGATATTTGGAAAAAAAGTCCTCCTTCTTTAAATCAAAATGAAGCTTACCACATCGATATGCTGTATAAATTTATACAGATTGACTTAAAGCTTTCTTTGGATTTGTATAAGTCACTTTGTGCTTTACCTGTTGCGAATGCGGAATGTCGGTACAAGCTATTTTTGGACTTAGCCGAAGTCTTTCTTAATGCGAATACTTTCTCTTTTGTGGAATATCTAAAAGCCTCTTTTCCATTTCTTAAAGAAAAAGATTTAGTTTTTCATCTAACGCCCTTTAGAATAAAAAGCGATCACGTATTTTCTCGCATTTTTACGTGTCTTATTGAAAAAAAATATTACACAATGGCGTGTAGCCTTTTATTTATTTTGACTGAACAAAAAATTGTGGAACCATCGGAAGATCCTGTATGGGACACAATTTTTAACAAAATGATCCAAATAAAAGATATGCCAAAAGCGATCTCCCTGTGGGAAGAAGGAAAAAGACATTGCGCATGGACGCGGACAAATTTATCTTTGGTGATTTCTTTAGCCGAGAATTTATTTCACGCTAACGATTCAAATTGGAATATCGAAAAAAAAGAAATTTTAAATTTCATTTGTTCACATTCCAAAGCGAATCCTCGCATTACGTCTTTGGTGGATTCTGTCATTAAAGATGGAGGAAAGCATGTCATTGCAAAAGAGGTTCCTGAATCTTACCTAGCCTTCATCTCTAAAATAGATCAAATGAAAATCGTTTTGAATGCTTTGAAATTCGAAATAGATCAAGGGCATTATGTGCAAGCAGCTGAAGGATTATTAAAAATATTTCAATATCCCCAAAAAATAACGATCAAGATATTTAGGAGGTTTTTTTCACAGATCGTTGAAAATCCAGAGCATTTAAAAGATTCCAATTTAATGGATGTGGTATTCAAGATTCTTTTAGAGAATGAATTTAATACGCTTTTCAAAGATGATAAAAACGAAAAAGTGACGTGGATTCTTCGGTTTTTTCAAATATTGACTGGCGAAACAACGACAGGTCAATTTTCGAGGAATCAGCAGAGACTATTTGAGCTTTTGTTAAGAGATGTCTTTAGCAATGGCCACATGAACGGTTATCCCAATCAGGCAATAGCATGCTTACAAACTCTTTTGCTTTTTAAAGAGATCCCCGCGAATTTACGAAAGTGTCTTAAATTAATTAATTTAAATCTCTTAGAATTTAGTCTAAGCCTACCCATTAAAACAATGTTTGCTGAACTGGTTCAATTTTTGATTAATCATCAATGTTTGCCAACGCATGCTGAGATTTTTCTAAAAAGGATGAATCGATTATCTCTCAATTATTTAAAATCCTCTCAAGTTTCGGAAGAGATTCTCGGTTTTCACCATCTCTGGAAAGACTATGCCCATAAAAAAGACGTTGCAAAGTTAAATCCAGAGGTGCTTGAAATATTGATTTCCCGCCTAATCGATATCTCTCAAATTGCGTTTGCACATTTTTGGACTGAGCAAATTTTAAAATATTTTTCAGGGAATTCTTCCATAAAAATGTTGTTGCGCTTGGGCGTTAGTCTTAATCAGTCATTCCCGGCTGAGCTTTATCATCTCCTCGCACTTTTCTATGAAAAAAAATGGAAAGATCCACAAAGTAAAAAAGCTGCGTGGAAAGTACTTGCAGAGGATTGCATAACAAAAAAACACCTTGACCCTATCTTTATTTTAATTGAGAAACAAGGGAAAAACGTGATCGCTGATTTGGTAGAATATGCAGCCGTCCTTGTGGAGCCATTTTTAACTTCTCCTTGCCAAAGTGAGGAGGATCTCGATCTATTTTTCAGCCTTGTTCAAGTCGGAAAACTCAATGAACCACTCTATTGGCTAGATCTTATTGAAAAAATACAACGAAATAAATCGCAACGTTTGAAGGAAAATTTTTTAGGAATTTTTAAGCAGAAAATCATTGAAGAAGACATTTTAAAAAATGATCCCGACGAAAAGGCTGCGTGTTTATTAAACTGTATACCTCTATTTGAAAGCCTCCCTTCTTTTGATCCCAATCAGTGGTATCAAGATTCTTCAATTACACATTTTTTCAAAGACGAAAGATTAATTGCCCAGCGAAAGGCTTTTTATTTACATTTATCTGAGCATAAAAATTTTATTCATCCCATTGAGAAACTGATTCAGCATAATAAATTAAAAAATATTTTAGAGGGATGCAAAGCATTGGTCGTTGCATTCGAAAATGAACCGATGTGTTTGAAAAAAGAACAATTTCTTCTCACCTTATTAAAACGTTCTTACAATCCTCAAAATGCAGGCCAGCGCCAGGTGATTCAAGAGATGCTAAAAGTTTTGGATGTCTATGCCACCAAAACGGATACACAATGGGTCGATTTGGTTATGGAAGCCTGCATTCTGCATCCAAATTTGGTCATTCGAGGAAAATTTTCTATTTTAAAGCATCGCCTTCTCCCAGTGAAAGGTAGCGATTGCTTTGAGATCTTCTGCCGTTGGATGGAATTACCTTCCCAAGATGAAAATTTTATTAAAGTGATATTTGAGATATTGGAAAGTCCACAAGCTCTTCAATTTCTAAGCCAAGATCAAATTGATCAGACTGTAATTCGATGGATTTATGTTTGCTTAAAAAATAAAAAATTATTTGCGATCGATCTCTTCTATCAGTATTTCTTGAAATTTGAAAAATCTCCAAAGGAAAAGGCTGAATGTGTAGCAGAAGCTGCAAAAATCATTCTTCAATATAATGAGGAGAATGCCACTAAATTTGTGCATATTAAATACTTCAATGCGATGCTGTACTTATGGCTTAAACAAAGCCCCGAAGATAGTTATTTAGAAAAACGAAAACATTTGCCAAAAGAGGAGCGTGATCGTTTTCTTTTAGATGTTTTATTTGACTGCCACGAACCTGGGATTCAGAGTAATCCAGATCAATTGGCTAAGATTGAAAGAATTTTTCCACAGCCATTTCCACACTTTTTAACACCTATTATTTATGAACGTATTTTTGAATTTACCGAAGTCTTCTTCTGTTCACTATGTCCAGAAGATTTACCGAGAATGTATTATGGCACATTTTCGTATTATCTGAACCGTTTCTCTGCTCTACTCTGGGATCTGTATCCCTATTCTCCAGTGCCAAATCGAGCCTCGTATTTTCACAATGTGATGTTAGATTTAATCGAAAAGCTCATTCATTTTGATTATCGCGATTTTCCACACACTTTGAATAAGATTTTACATACAATGCTCATGAAAAATCGTGCACCTTTCGATATCGAAAGGTTTTGTAAAATTTTCTTATGCGTTAATGGGTCATTTCCGGAAGGTGCAGAATTAGCAAGAGAGAAAGTGACCAGCATAGTGGAATGGGCAATAAAGATGCTCGGAAATAAACCTGATTTTGAAAGTAAATGCTTAAGTATTCTAATCTTTAAAAACTACAGTCGCATTTTAGTAAAAAAGAATATTGAAACTTATTTTGAATATCTCGACTTCATACTTGCACAGATGGGCATGGAAGAATTAATCAGAGAGATAGAAGATTTGTTGTATACGCAAGGTATTTTACTTTCTCCAACAGGGGAAGTTTCCATTGATGAATCAAGGCCTTTTTTTGTTTTTTATGATGGAACAAAAAAAGGTCAAGCATTATGCCTGCGAGCCTTTGATAAAGTTTTTGATGCATTATCTAATAATGCGAATTCCAATAAATTTTGGAAAAAAGGCTTTAATCTATTGGTTGGAGCAATTGACGACTCTATTTTTGAAGGACATTATAATAAGTTTTATTCTTACGTGGATAAAATAGGACTCAGTGTTTTTGAAATGTCTCTGATTGGAGATCTCTCTCAATTTACACCACTTTTCTCACTCCTTTTTTGCGATTTGAAAGATTCTCCCATCATAAAGCTCTCTTATGACGAACAAATCTTAAGGTTAGCCAAGATTGATCATTGGTTAAATAAATTTGAGACTTCTTTTTTGAGTGAAAAGCCATCTGAAGAAAGAAATTATCCTGAGATTTTGAAGCGATTGAGGGCTGGAAAAATAAAAGATAAGAAAAAAGCTTTGCACGATGTAGAAAGCCAACTCATTAAAAATGTGATTAAATTTGCAATCCATGCCGATTTATTTACACCTTATTGTAGAGCAGACTTATTAAGATATTTTCAGGATATCCTTTTAAAAAGAGGGGAGAGAGATTTTGATTTAATCCTAGATTGTTATCGTCTTTTTTGGAATTTGTTAGAAAATAATGGCTCTGATTTTTCTAATAAAAAAGAAACGCAAATAGCGTATTTTAGTTTGGTTTTAGCTAGTAATCCGGAATATTCTTTAGATATATTTAAAAAGACTCAAAAAGGTCAAGAGCTAGCCTCTATATTGTTTAATGAGATCTTAGAGGTCTGGATTAAATCTTTCAAGAAAGTCAAAGTATGGAATGTTGAGACAGCTCATATTCGTTTTCAAGAGATATTGGCATTCATATACAGTGCACTTGAAAATAAAGCTTTCGAATTCTCGAATAAGTTTTATGCTATACTCAACTCTATTTTAGACGCTAGCAAAGCCGTCGGTTTTTCTAATCTAGGTGAAGCATTTAAACTTTGTGAAGTATTTAACAGAGCCTTAGTTCTTATTATTAAAGACAATGCTCCTGTGGATGAGCCATTCATAAATTTAATGGCAAAAATCAGTGGTCAAATCACATTGATGATGCGAACTCTTCCTCTTGAGAAAGAAGAAAGAGATGTATTAGTTAGTCTACTGATTAAATGGACAGATATTTTTTATGATAGAAAAGCTTTTGGTAAGGCATTGATCATACTCAAAAAAGACAATTTAAAACCTGAGTTGCTTGAAAGGAAGGTTGTAGGCTTTGTCACAATTGAGACAATAAACAAGAAATAAGTTGATTGTCCAAGCTTTGAAGCGCAATAAGCATTTTTAACTTATAACGAGGGGACTAGACAGATCTAGAAGGCTGTTTGGTCCCCATCATTCATTTGACATCTAATCTGACTTTTCCTGTTTGTCCGAATCTCTTACCAGTAGCAATGCAAAAAGTGGTTGAGCCAATAAATTTGCATGATGAAGAGCCTATTACAAGTGCACATGACTATACTTCTTTTTTTCCGGATGAAGATGCATATAATTTAAGGGGCTCTTTATCTATTGCAGAACGGTTTTATAAGTGCCGATGGAAGGTCTACAGCTAAACTTTTATAAGCCAATCGGAGTGCCTGGATTAACGACAGATCGATTTATTGTGTTTTGAAATTTTTCATTAAAAAAAAATGATCAACTACTAATTTTAATAGCAACCGATTTAAACGGTATTAAAGTTGAAGGGGAAGATAGAAAAGAATTTAGTTATTTTAATTTCTCTAGTCATATTTTTTTGTAATAATTCGATTTAAAAAAAGAAGTAGGTTTTTTCGAAAAAAAAGTTTTCAAATGTTTATTCTAAAATGAAGTCTTTAAATGAGCGTGGAAAGCAATTCTTAACAAGGCAACTGTGATAATTCAAAAGAGTTAATAATTATTTCATGTTGAGATATAACTTGGAAATTTAGAGTTTGTTGTGATTAAATTTTAGATCGCAACAAACTCTAAATCATTGGTTTCAATATGCATTCAAACGCTACTGATCACTATTTTTGTCCGAACTTTATTTTGACTAATCCTTTAATATCTTTTGATGGAAGAGTTCTCAACCATTTTACCTCAATCCCTGTTGTTTTTAATCCATTGCAGGAGACTTTTATACCTAGCGAAGAATCCAGAGACCAAATTGCAGCGAAACTTATGCAAAAAGGTGTCATAGATTGCATGGGTAAATTAACAGAATTCTATGCGAAATATCACCACCCTCAGCAACTGTCTATATATAATGTCTCTCGCCTCTCTGAAGCCATGCAAAAGCCCCTGCATGTGTATGGTTTTTCCGAAACAAAGCTTACGATCTCCACATTTTGTACGGCAATTGTCAATGAAGCCAGCAAGCATTTTGACCGTGTTCAGGCATGCTATACAGGGAGTCGTGTAAAAAAAGGGATCCTAGGAAAATCTTATCTCAACCATTTTTTAAATAGCCTGTTAGAAAGTGATCGGGATGAGATCTGCGATGATTTGAAAAAAGAACTCGACACATCTGTTAGAGATGAAGACATCGTTTTTATTTTATATGGAATTAAACACGGAGGGCAATATGAAAATGTTTTGAAGTTTCTCAATGAGTTTGCAAGAAGCTTTTTGGCTCAATCGTCTTCAACGAATCATATCCACTTAAAAAATAATAAGGTGTGTCCTTTTTTTTCGCTCATTTCTTGGGAAAATGGATCAGAAAAAACCGTTTACGATATCACGTTCATCATCAAAGAAAGTCCCTGTTTTCCTGAATACAATATACGAATACCTTTAGACCTATATCTTCGCGAATTACGGCCTTTAGCCGCAACAGAGGCTATTTTTCCCATGTATGAAAGTTTCGATGAGGGGGGATCTATCTTTTTTACAGATCCTTCCCAAGCTTTTACAGATATGATTACAGGGATCATTCACACATCAGAAGAGATGAATACATTTACTTGGCCTAGAGGAATGGCTCTTCTTGCATCTGGTCGCAAAGATT
The DNA here is from genome assembly GCF_000875975.1 of Parachlamydia acanthamoebae. NCBI lineage: Bacteria > Pseudomonadati > Chlamydiota > Chlamydiia > Parachlamydiales > Parachlamydiaceae > Parachlamydia > Parachlamydia acanthamoebae. The sequence continues at coordinate 43,747 of NZ_BAWW01000011.1, forward strand.
ACGGGCACGAAATGCGTCGCTTAACAGAAAAGATCCTGAGAAAGGTAACAACGCCTTTCCAAATAAAAGATCAAGTCAAATTCTTGCTGATCAATTTTTTAAATAAGCATTATGAAAACGATGAAAAAGCTTGTTTTGCCATTACATGTAATGCGTGTCTTGCTCTTAAAGGGCATGTCTCAGCTAACTTGATCAACCATCTTGCGAGAGAGGTGATTCCCCAGGCATCGCAAAGCCCTGTTTTTTCTTTGATGATAGAAGGTATCTTCAAACGGGGATTGACTTTCACTGAAGTGATGGAAATCCATCAATGCTTTGCATTGCTAGCTTTAAGTGTTAAGGAAGCTCGGTTAAAAGAGGGGATAGAGGTTTTTTTAACGAAGCATGATGGCGGACCCGCGATTAGAATCAAGGATGAAAAATCGATCCTTTTTTCATTTAGTCCTGAAAAAGGGTTTTTGATTTGTCTCGCTAAGTTTCATGATTCTTTAAAAGATTATTATGAGCGACTTTTGAAGATTTATCAGCCAAAAAACCGTTTTTCTCATGAAGGGTCTCAGCTGTCATCCTATCTTTCCCATTTAAAACAATTCATAGAGCCTTTGCGAGCAAAGATTATAGAGGAAGGTTTTGAAAAGCATCCCACAATACGTGTTTTAAGTTTTAATTTATTGCTTACATGTCAGACATGCAGTCCTTCTCAAGCAGATTTCGATATTCTTTTTGAAAATTGTCCAAGTGTTTTAGATGCTGTTCCAAAGGAATCTTCAAGGAGACATTTGTTATTTAATTTACAAACGATTAGCGCGTTTTATGCAATCGAGCCATGGAATGCACTTGCTAAGCCTTTGTTTGAGTTTTTACAAAATCAGGACGGCATGCATGCGCAAGTTAAAAACTGGATCGATGCCTGCATCGAATTGCCTCAAGCGGAACTAAAAAAGTTAGCTGAAAAACTTTGGCATCAATTGGAACAGAATGAGCTGTATTCCAAAGAGCTTATTTGCAAAATGGCATCTTCAGATCTCTCCATTGCATTCAGGATGTTCAAAGAATTTCGCCAATTTGCCTCGATGGAAACAAGTTACTTTGTATTTATTGAGTTATCTAAAATTTTATTTGAAAACTCCGTTTATGCCGAGTTTATTATTCCTTTTTTGGAAGAAGCAAGTCCTCTTTTAGAAGTTTATGAACCTCTATCAAAACCATACCAATATGAAAACGTCTTTAATGATTATTTGCACACACTTCTCTCTTTACAGCGTCATGACTTGTTACTTAATCTGATGTGTCAGCTTAGCAAAAATCGTATTTTGGATGACTCTACCACAAAAAGTATCTGGGCAACATGTTTAAGAAAAATGTTGTCGAGTGAACAATTAAAAGAGATGGGAATGGTTTTCTTAAAACAAGGAAAAAAATTCCATGTCTGGCAAGCGGATGAGTACAGGTTAAATAAGTTGAAATACTATCTTGTTTTGGCAGAACAAATCCTAGAAGGAGAAATACCTATCCTTCAAAAAGCGATTCACTACGTTTGTTCTTGGGAAGGAGTGGTAGAAGAGGGAATTGAAAATCAGATTCAGGCAGTTGGTCGGAAATACATCAAAATTTGCCAAGATGAGAGCCATATTTCGTTCATCAAAAATCATTTGCAAGCCAGAAAAAAGCACGTTTTAATGCATATATTGGATAATAAAATAGTAGAAAGAAATAGGGAAGGAGCCCTAAATATTCTGCTACAGCTTCTACAAGAAGAGGAGGGGGATCTAAACTTAAAAGACAAAGCGTCATTAGTGTTTCAAATTCTTCTGGAATTACCCATTGAGAGATGTTGGTTGAATGGCTTAATCAAAATTTTTCGAACAACTCATTTTAAAAATTTGTTACTCACAAATGAGCGAAGCCAAGCGATTTTGATGATTTTTGAAAAAGTTTCCAAGGGCATGGATCCTGAGAAATATCCTTCCGCAGTATTTAATCTTTACAAACTTTTGCTAGAAGCTGCCTGTGAAAATATACACAAGGAAGGTTTAACGACTTGCATAAATGTATTATTGGAATATCAAACATTGCCAAATCACTTAGAAGAAACACTAAATAAGTACCAAATGGTTTTATTGGATGCTTGCTTAGCTATTCATCCGCAGCAATTGGTTGATTTAGCACTAAAATTTATTCAACTAAATCTTTTTTCAGATAAGTCCTGGAAGCTTTTAAAAAAGATTTCATTAGAAAATGAAATCTTTGATAAACAAATCATTCCTTTTCACCATATTTGGAAAGCATATTACACAAATAGCAAGAATACGCTTTCTCTCGTTCTTACAGAAAAATTAATTGCGAGCTTACTTAAGGATCCTAAACATATTTCACTCGCTTTTTATTGGATGCATGCCCTTCTTCCCCAGCTGATACATATCTCGTATGGACAAGTGGCTCTCTTTAAGCAAATGGCTCCATTGCCGAAGGAAATGTTTACCATTATTGAAATATTTTATGACCGCAAGTTGAGGATGAAGAATTCTGCACAATTCGCATGGATTGTTTTAATTAAAGAGTTAAAGCAGAACCATTGTTTAAAACAGTTAGTTAAACAAAAAGGAGCAGAAGTTCTCATACATATTGCAGATGAACCAGAGTTACTTTTACACATATCTCCAGTCGCCTTGCTGGAAAAAGAACTAAAGCTAAAAAATTTTAGCGATGCCATCGAAATTGTGAAAAAAGGGCTTTCAAGTAAGATAAGTGATGAAAAATTCAAATCTCTTTTCTATGAACTTTTAACACATGTAGACGATCTCCATTTGGAAAAGTTACAAAGTGTCCTTTTTCATGAAAAGATCTCAACGATTTTCAACAAAGAGGAAAAACTGAAATGGATGTTACATCTTGTTAAAAGAACGGCTAATCTTGAGATGAGTGAAGAAACTTTAAAAAGTTTTCAAATGTGCCTCAAAGAAGCCTTTAAAAAAGACACTCCATCTCCATACGAAGCGGATTGCCTAGCTGTTCTATTAAAATTTCAAAAGATCCCCTCTCCTTTGGTACCAAACCTTCAAGTTCATTTAGGTGGGTTTCTTACAGAAAGTCTGATTGGGAATGAATCTTCTTTTTTTGCTTTTGTTCAACTGATTGCCCATTCAAATGTTTTACAGGGCTTGCCTGAAAGTACTAGGAGGGATATTGAAAAACTCTCAGAAAAGCATTTGAATGACTTCTGGATCACTCATGAAAAAATTTTAGGCTTTAATCTTTTGTGGAATAAATTGATTGAAGTGAAAAAGAGAAAAGGTCCCGCTCTCTCATCATCTGCAATTCCGACCTTGGAACGACTCATTTCGCAATTATTAAACGTTTCAGAAAATGATGCCGCTCTTGCTTGGGGAAGATATCTAAGCATTCATGTGAACCAGATACCTCAATCTTTATTGAACGTATTAATGCGGATGGACATGTTAGACACGTTTTATCCAATTTTAGAAAATTTATATGTAAAAAGAACGAAAATTGAAACTTCTGAAAAACTGGCCTGGAAAGTCTTTATCGAGGAGTCTATTAAGAAAAATAATTATCAGAATTGCTATCAATTACTGGATCAAAAAGGTGTTAAAGTGATGATCCAGCTGAAAGAATTTGCTGTGCACTTACTAGTCCCATTTTTGCATATGCGTGCAGGCTTAGAAAAATACGTTAAAATCATCAAACAAGCTTTGAATTTTGAGCACCTAAGGGATTTAAAATATGTTAAGGAAACATTATTTACTGAGTTAGAAAAGAATCCGACACATCCTATTTTGCAAAAAGGAATCTCTCAGGTTGAACGCTTGATCAAGGAAATAGATCGTGAAGCGAAAAGAGAAAAAGAAAAGTTAATTGAGCACTGTACAAAAATGTGCAGCAAGTTCGCTGATCCAGATTCTATCAGCATTGAGGATGAAAAAAATCTGATTACAGCGTTGCAGATATCCAATCAATTGCAAAAAATCGATGGTTTTTCTTTATCCGATGATTTTTTTGAAAATCTCCACCATTTGCTAGTGCAATACACTATCTTTTCTTCTCCTAAAATGCTTGAGATCATAATTGAGGAATGCCTTGCTCATCCACATCTGCGCATACAGGAAAAAGCTTTACATCTCATGAGAAAGTTTTTAGAGAATGAGAAACTATTCAATGAAAAGACAGTCCTAAAATGGATGGAAGCCTCAAATGAAAAAGGAGCTCGCTGTTTTTTCGAATGTTTACATGATATATTTTTAACATACGAACAGCAAGGGGTTATCTATCTCAGATATTTTAAATCAAAATTCAAAAATCTGAAATCTGAAAAACCTTTGGATATGTTGCATTTATTTTTTAAATCCTTTGATCGCTATTCAGAGAAGCATTTATTGGAATTGTGTCATTGTATAACTGAAGTGAGTCGGATGATGCTTGAGAATAGCTTTTCTAATGAAAAAGCCATACCTCTATATCATCCCTACATGGATAAGCTTTTCATTTTATTCATGCAAAGACTTCAGATTAAAAGCGATGATTTACCTTTTACAAAACTTATTGGGGAAAAAAGATCTGAAATTCCTGCATGTTTTAAAACCTCAAAAGGAATTAAATATGTTTTCCAATTTGTTGAGGCGTTGGGGCAATCTTATTTTATGGAAAATATTTTTCCTCTTCATATGACGACTCTTTCAAGCCATTTGAGAGATTATCTCATTCTTTTGCTGACCTTAGAGAAGCATTGTCCAGCCCACGAGAAGTCATTTTGCCATGACATCATCTTAAATCTCATAAAAAAATACATTCACTGGGATTTAAACGATTTTACGAAGATTCAAGATCTTTATTTTCAATCCATTGCTGCGGTTCGAGGGACAAATGGGGAACACGGTTTATGTTTAGATCATGGAAAAATTTTAGAAAAAATCGTCTACACAAAAATTTCCACAAATCTAGAGAGGACAGAAGAGGCATTAAACTATCTAAAAGATGTTGAAATGGTGCTTGAGACCGCTTTTCGACAGGGGATTTTTATGAATCAACCCAAGATGTTTCTCGATATGTATTTTTACATTTTGCGTCGATTTCCATTTTCTGGATCGGTGGATACAGAACAACACACGCAAATAGTCCTCAAAACCATTGAGCGTTTAGTCACTTGTCCTTGCAAAAGATTAATTAAGGAAGGCTTGATTCTTTTTAGACGCTATCAGAAAGTTTTTTTTCATCAAAACCCTGTTATCTTTGTGAATCAATTCGAATCCATTTTGTGTTTTCTGAAAATAGAAAAATTTGTGATAAATCCCCTTCTGATTTCAGATATTAAAACAGATAAACAAGAGCATATTTTCCAATTATTGCTAAATGATACTCGTAAAATTACGATACAGAAAAATTTAGCTTTAAAGGTGTTTACATTAACTTTTGATTATTTAGATTTAAAAATAGATGGCCATTTCATGTACTATTTAATTTTGCTAAATCTTTTTAGAGGATTTTTTAGTAAGAAAATATGTGAAGAACAACTAAAAAAATATTTCGAACCTGTATTGCATTTTGAAAAAAGCGAAGACATGTTTATACGCGTTGAATTTCTCGTAAAATTACTTTTTAATGACATCGGAGGGGAGTTTTCCAGAGAAGATCAAAGATTAAAAACTGTTGAATTAGACTTTTGGCTAAAGAAGGTAGCCTCGACTTATCTTATAAATGAGGAATTGCGAGAATATTTTTTGACAAATTCTTGCCAAGAAGAGATTAAAAAAGAGGAGTCATCATTTATCCCTTTGCAGATGCAGCTTTTGAAAAACTGGATTCTTCTGACTGCAAATATCGTTTTTTTTAGTCCTAAAATTCAAGTACACCTAGTGAAAAAGATGATCGGACTGCTTGCCATTGAAGGTGAAGATGCTTGGAGTCAATATGGGGGATATGAATGTGTGATAGCCTACAGCAAAACTTTCAAGAATGCTTATCAGAATGGTCTAGAAAAAGACGCTTTTGGGGCGTATTTTGACTTATTTAATGTTTTTCTCAATAAAGGTATTCCTTGGTCTAAAAGTGCGGAAGGAAGGCAAGCTTACGAAATTTTGTTCATGAATTTTTTTGATTTGATTTTACACATTCGTAAATCACAAATGATGACTAAAAAAATTGTGGAGTTTTATGATTTTTTTAAGAACTTCATCACGGATATTGATACCTCTTTAATTGAAAACAAAGAGGTTTATTCTAAAAAAGTGAGTATATTTAGAAATATGTGGGAAGAAGATTTGAAATCAATAAATGGGAAAAAAGAATAGTCAGAAAAGTAAAATGAGATCCCAATTTGGGATCTCATGATCTAGAACTTAGTCCCAATTTAAAATGACTTTCCCTGAATGGGTGGAAATCATGGCGTCAAAGCCTGCTTGGTAGTCTTCATAAGAGAATTGGTGTGTGATGATCGGGTTTAGATCAAGTCCACTTTCAATTAACGCAGTCATTTTGAACCACGTAGAAAAAATCTCTCTTCCATAAATGCCCTTGAGAGTCAACATTTTGAAGATCACATTGTTCCAATTAATATGCGTTTCCGGGGGTAGAATACCCAACAATGCAATTTTTCCGCCATGCTGCATAGAATCCACTAGCGAATTAAAAGCTGCGGTGTTTCCAGACATTTCCATTCCTACGGTAAATCCATCGATGATGCCTTCACGTTTCATGACGTCAGTTAACGATTCCTTCCCGATATTGACGGCGACTGTCGCCCCCATTTTCTGAGCGAGCTCAAGGCGAAAAGGATTGATATCTGTTACAACAACTTGTCTAGCTCCAGCTTTTCGCGCAATAGCTGCACCCATAATTCCAATCGGACCGGCACCTGTGATGAGTACATCCTCTCCGACTAAGTCAAAAGATAAGGCCGTGTGAACCGCATTTCCATAGGGATCAAAAATGGCTGCAATATCATCAGAAACACTCGCAGGGACAACAAAAACGTTTTCTTCAGGAATTTTAACAAATTCAGCAAAGCATCCTTGGCAATCATATCCAAGGCCAACGGTGTGAAAGCATAGGTGTTTTTGTCCTTTTTTGCATGCTCTGCAATGCCCACAAGTTAAATGCCCTTCGGCACTGACGCGTTGACCTACTTTAAAATCTTTTACTCGACTGCCAACTTCGACAATGTCTCCAACAAATTCATGTCCAATCACTAAGGGAACTGGTACGCGATTCTGAGACCATGTGTCCCATTTATAAATATGAACGTCTGTTCCGCAAATGGCTGTTTTGCGAACTTTAATTAAGACTTCATTGGGTTCTATTTTTGGAATAGGAACCTTTTCTAGCCAAATGCCTTCTTTTGGCTCTTTTTTAACTAAGGCTTTCATCATAAGTAGATTGTCCTTGTTTAGTCATAACACATTTAGTTTTAACAAGAAGTATAGAATGATTATTTTTAAAAAACAAGAAATAACGCAAGTAACGAATTGAAAATAATCAATCAAATAACTTTTAAATGCCTTCCTACTTGCGCAAAAGCTTCAATAGCGCGATCTAAGTCCTCCAGGCTATGTGCTGCGGACATTTGTGTTCGGATGCGCGCTTTTCCTTCCGGAACCACAGGATAACAAAATCCAATCACATAAATTCCATGTTGAAGCATTTGACTTGCAAATTCTTGCGCCAGCTTGGCGTCCCCAAGCATAACTGGAATAATCGGGTGATGACCAGGCACAAGATTAAAACCTAGCTGAGTCATTTTTTCTCTAAAGTAGCGGCTATTTTTATTCACTTTATCAATTAAGAGAGAAGCGGATTGTAGGAGCTCCAAAACTTTTAAAGAGGCGCTTGTAATGGTTGGAGAAAGTGTGTTGGAAAATAAGTAAGGGCGCGATCTTTGTCGGAGCCAATCAATAATGGGTTTTTTGCCGGAAGTATAACCCCCTGAAGCTCCACCCAGTGCTTTGCCTAAAGTACCTGTGATAATATCCACTCGTCCCATCACATCGCAGTGCTCATGTGATCCACGACCATTTTTACCCACAAATCCCACGGCGTGTGAATCATCCACCATCACGAGAGCTTGGTATTCATCAGCGAGATCACAAATGGCCTTAAGGTTTGCAATAATTCCATCCATGGAAAAAACACCATCGGTGGCTATTAAGCGAAAGCGTGCTCCCTGTGCTTCTTTCAATTTATTTTCAAGGTCTTGCATATCATTATTTTGATAACGATAACGTTGTGCTTTACAAAGACGGATTCCATCAATAATGCTCGCATGATTTAAAGCATCGCTAATCACAGCATCTTCCGGGCCTAGAAGCGTTTCAAAAAGCCCTCCATTGGCATCGAAGCAAGAGGAATACAAAATCGTATCTTCCATTCCCAAAAAGTGAGAAATTTGCTTTTCAAGCTCTTTGTGAATGGTTTGTGTTCCGCAAATAAATCGGACAGAGGAGAGGCCAAAGCCATAATGTTCAAAGCTTTGTCGAGCTGCTTGAATGACATCGGGATGATTAGCAAGCCCTAAATAGTTATTTGAGCAGAAATTAAGGACTTCGCCTCCATTCTTAATTGTAATATGGGCTTGCTGAGGAGATGTGATTTCTCTTTCTTCTTTATAAAGTCCGTTAGTTTTTAAATGAGAAAGTTGAGCATCTAAATGATCGAGATAGTTTTTTTGCATTTACATACCTAATGTGGATTTAAAAGCTCTTATTAAAAACCTTTGAATATTATAAGCGCAACTCAAAATTTATTTTTAAGTTTTAACCACCTAGATTAATTTCGTCCAAAGTGATAGATATAAAATAAATTCTATTCATGGAGAGCGAAGATGATGGATGCAATTGCCCCGGGAGAACCAGGAATTTTACCTCGTTGGACTTCAAGTGCCAAGATAGGAGTAGGAACAGCAGCCTCGGGGGATAGTAATGTTTGGTTTACAATTTCGCATGGAATTTTAAATGAAGTCTATTTTCCGCGAATCGATGTCGCAAACATCCGAGATTTTGGATTTATCGTCACAGATGGTGCCACTTTTTTCTCTGAAGAAAAAAGACATGCCGTGCATGAATATCAACTGTTGGAAGATGGCATTCCTGCTTATCTATTGACCAATACATGCTATGAAGGGCGTTATCGAATCGAAAAAAAAATCATCGCAGATCCACATCGCAATGTCTTGTTGCAAGAAGTCACGTTTTATCCTTTAATAGGGACATTTGCCGATTACCATCTTTATGCCTTAATCGCACCTCATATTCGTAATGCAGGAATGGGAAACTACGCACGGACTGGTCACTACAAATGCACACCCTCTTTATTTGCAGAAAGAGCGGGGACTGTCCTTGCATGTGCTAGCTCTTCTCCTTTTATTCAAATGTCATGCGGTTTTGTAGGAATTAGCGATGCTTGGCAAGATCTCTCTGAAAATAAAAGGCTGACACAGTGCTACACCACGGCTCAAAATGGCAATATTAGTTTAGTTGGCGAAATCGATTTACAAGCCTGCCAAGGAAAATTTGTGATTGCCTTGGGTTTTGCGAATCAAATTGAAGAAGCGGGATTGCAAATCAGAGCTTCTCTATTTCAAGATTTTAATTTTCCTTTAAAAGAGTACATGAATGGATGGAGGCAGGTACAAAAATGCTTTATAGATTTAAGCACTGTTGATACAGAAGGTGGAAGCCTATACAGAATCAGTACAGCTGTTTTGAAGATTCATGCTGGTAAGCATTTTTCAGGAAGTGTCATTGCAAGTTTGTCTATTCCGTGGGGTGTTTATCGAGGAGATAACGACATTGGGGGCTACCATCTCATTTGGCCGCGCGATCAAGTCCAAACAGCTTTAGCTTTTCTATCGGCAGGTGATTTAGAAAGTGCAAAGCAAGCCTTGCTTTTTCTGATGTGCACACAAGAAAGGGACGGGCATTGGCTACAATGTATGTGGGAAGATGGTACGCCTTATTGGAAAGGATTCCAGCTGGATGAAACAGCTTTACCTATTTTATTGGCGGACCAATTAAAACGAGCCGACGCTCTTATTGGGATAGATCCATTTGAAATGGTGGAAGTTGCAGCTAAATTTATTGTGAAGAATGGCCCTGGAACTGAGCAAGGGAGGTGGGAGGAGGATGGGGGATTTTCACCGTATAGCATCGCCACAGCAATTGCAGCTCTTTTGGCTGCAGCCGATTTTTTTGAGCAAAAAGGAAGGAGCGAAGAAGCCGACTATTTGCGAAAAACAGCCGATGATTGGAATGATAAAATTGAGGATTGGCTCTATGCCAAAAATACGTCATTGGCAGAAGCACTTGGGATAGAAGGCTATTACGTACACTTGGCTCCCATAAGCTATTATTTACAATCTCTTCCAGAAAATAAACAAGTGGTGATTCGCAATCGTCCCGTTGAGGAAAGTCTTGCAAATTACGATGACATTGTAGGCGTCGATGCGTTGGCTTTGGTTAGATTTGGGCTAAGATCTGCCAATGATCCACGGATTTTAAATACAGTAAAGGCGATTGATGCCCTGCTGAGGACAGAAACATCTAAAGGTCCCGTTTGGCATCGGTATAACGAAGATGGCTATGGAGAAAAAGAAGATGGCACTCCCTATGATGGGACAGGAATTGGAAGAGGATGGCCCTTATTAGTAGGTGAGCGTGCGCATTATGAACTGGCCAAAGGGGATCGAGACGAAGCAATACGTTTATTGCGTGTGATGCGTGCATTTGCAGGTGAAGGGGGGATGCTTCCTGAGCAAGTCTGGGATGTTGAAACCATTCCGGAAAAATTTTTATTCAATGGCCACTCAACTGGTGCCGCAAAACCGCTTGTTTGGGCACATGGAGAATATATTTCTCTCTTGCGATCCATTAAGGAGAATCGAATTTTCACAATGCCCCCACAAACATTTCATCGATATATTGAGCAAAAGCAGGCATCTACCCATACCATTTGGCGTTTTGACTTTCCTGTCACAGCTATGCAACAAGAAAAGACATTAAGAATCCAGACAGATGCTCCAATGATTGTGCGTTGGACAGAGGATGAATGGGTAAGCTATCAAGAGCAGAGTTCACAAATGAGTAACCTAGGGGTGTCCTATGTGGATATCGATTTTAAAAATAACATTGTTTTTACGTTCTTTTGGAAAGATAGTAATCGTTGGGAAGGAAAGAATTATGAGATAGTAAGGATTTAGTTGTTTTTATAATTCGTTAATTCTAAGTGTTGTGCATTTATCATTAAATTAATTATTTGAATATTATATTAGATTTATAATATAAAAGATATTAAGCCTTTCAATAATTATATCTCATCATTTTTTCATTTCATTTCCATTACAAATTGCTAGAATTTTCTAGCTCAAGTATCCAAAAGGAGGAAATATGTTTAAACGAACATTTTTAAACAAAAAAAAATATGTGAGTTATCTAACAATTGCACTTGGCTTAAGTGTTGCCCCTTCTCTGAGTGCCTTTTCTTATGATAACAGTTCCTCTTCAAATCCAAGCTCTAACTATTCAAATCCAAGCTCAAATCCAGGCTCTGCACGCGATTCTTACTCAGGGTCTTCATCTAAGGATTCATACTCGAATCCTGGGTCTTCGGGTTCGAGAGATTCGAATTCTGGATCGTCTGGCTCACGTGATTCGTCTTCCAACCCAGGATCGTCGAGCTCACGTGATTCGGATTCTAGTCCAGGGTCATCATCGTCAGGAGGATCTTCCTCAAATCCGGGATCATCATCTTCGGGTTCCAATGACTCATTCTCAAATTATTCAAGCCAAAGGGATGTAAATCCAAATAGTTCTTCTTACTATAATCCAAGCGGTTCTTCTTATTCCAATGCAAAAGATCCTTATTCAGGTTCTTCTAGTGCAACTTATTCAGAAACAAGCGGGGATCAGGAGTTAGCTAGAAGAATTAGAGAAAAAATTAGCTCAGGTTGGTTTTCAAGAGGTTATGATCGAGTAAGTGTACAAGTCAATAATGGTGCTGTGATTATACAGGGTGTCGTAAAATCACAAGCTGATAAAGATAAAGTGGAAAAAGAAATCCGTGATATCGACGGCGTGAAAAGTTTAACAAGCCATGTCAATGTTGAAGAATCTCATGCAAGAGGACATGAAGAAAGACAATTTCTTCAAGATAGAGCCGCTACATCAGAAGATCAGCAGCTCAACAAAAAAATTCGTGACAATGTGAGTAAAGGATGGCTCTGGGATAGTTATAAAGATGTCTCCTTAAACACATCAAATGGTGTTGTGACATTGGATGGAACAGTCGGAAGTGAAAGCGACAAGCAAGATTTGATTAATGAAGTTCAAAAAGTGGAAGGAGTCAAATCTGTAAAGAGCAATTTAAGAATTGAAAGCAGATATTAATCCTCAGAATTCGATCATAGGGAAGGCCTTGCGAGGCTTTCCCGTCAGGGAAATATGAATTTCTCCTTGTGTTTTTTTGGTATGGTTCACACAGAATTGGACAATTTTTATATCCCCAATGGAGGCGAAATCGTCAATACTTAATTTAGGAGATAAGCTATGCCCACAGTTGCCGAATGCATCCTTGATATTCTAGTTGCCACTGGAGTTAAAAGAATCTACGGAATAACTGGAGATTCTTTAAACGCTTTTACCGATACCATCAGAAAAAAAGGTCACATTGAATGGATTTCCACTCGTCACGAAGAGGTCGCAGCGTTTGCTGCTGGTACAGAAGCTCAGCTTAGTGGGGCATTGACTGTTTGTGCGGGAAGTTGTGGGCCAGGAAATATGCATTTAATTAATGGGTTATACGATTGCCATCGCAATAATGTCCCTGTACTCGCGATTGCCGCACAGATTCCCACGTCAGAAATGGGGGGCGATTACTTCCAAGAGACACATCCGGAAAGGTTGTTTCTCGAATGTAGTCGATATTGTGAAGTCGTCACACAACCTGAGCAAATTCCTCGGTTGTTAGAAATTGCTATCCAAACTGCCATTGCAACAAATGACGTGGCCGTTTTAATTATCCCAGGAGATATTTCTTGGAAAAAAGTTCAAACGCCAAAACTGCGCAAATTTTTTCCTTCTGATCTTGTAGAAGCGAAACATTTAGATAGAAATTTGGATGAAATTGCAAAAGTTTTAAATAAATCCCAAAAAGTCACAATTTTTGGAGGCATTGGTTGTGCCGGAGCCCATGCGGAGCTCTTACATCTGGCAGAGCGTCTAAAGGCTCCCATAGCCTTTACTTTAAGGGGAAAAGATCACATCGAATATGATAATCCGTTTGATGTGGGTCTCACGGGTCTCCTGGGATTTTCTTCAGGCTATCATGCGCTTATGGATTGCGATACCTTGATTTTGCTGGGAACAGACTTTCCCTACAGGCAGTTTTATCCGATCCATGCCACCGTGATTCAAGTCGATATTCGTGCGGAAAATATTGGACGCCGCACACATGTTGATTATGCGATTATCGGAGATGTTAAAACGACGCTATCTCATTTAATCGATAAAATAGACCATAAACACGACCAAACATTTCTTAATACATCTCTAGAAAACTATAAAAAGGCGCGCCTAGACTTAGATGAATTAGCTAAACCCTCTCTAGCGGGCAGCCCGATCCATCCACAATACGTAGCAAAATTAATTAGCGATTTTGCGTCGGAGGATGCAATTTTTACTTGTGATGTAGGAACCCCTACAATTTGGGCTGCACGCTATTTAAAAATGAATGGTAAAAGAAGACTTTTAGGATCTTTTAAGCATGGTTCCATGGCAAATGCTCTGCCACAAGCCATTGGAGCTCAATTGCTTTATCCCGACAGGCAAGTCGTCACACTGTCAGGTGATGGAGGTATTTCCATGTTGATGGGGGACCTTCTCACGCTTAAACAACATTCTATTCCCGTCAAAGTGGTCGTTTTTAATAATTCGGCATATGGCTTTGTTGAATTAGAGATGAAGGCATCTGGCATTTTGGAATATGGGACAGAGCTTGAGAATCCTAATTTTGCAAAAATGGCTGATGCGATGGGTATATTGGGACGAAGAGTTGAAAATGGGGAAAAACTATCCGAAACACTTCAAGAGGTATTGAATCATCAAGGTCCAGCCTTAATTGAAGTCATGGTGAATCGATACGAACTTGCCATGCCACCACATATTTCCATAGATGAAGTAACGGGCTTTGGTCTTTATCTTTTAACAGCCGTCATTAATGGAAAAGGAAATGAGCTTATAGAACTTGCTAGAAGTAATTTAAGCAAAAAATAAGGGGAGGCTATTATGACTAAATATGGTCCAAAAGCACAAAAGTCTGTCGAAGATGCATTGCATAAAATGAAAGAAGGAGAGCTTGAATCTGGAAAAAGCCATAAAAAAGTGACAAATCGAAAGCAAGCCATTGCGATTGGTCTTTCTGAAGCAAGAAAAAAAGGGGCGAAAGTGCCTGAAAAATCATCTTGAAAGGAGGAGTAAAATGTTAAGTACCATACTAATTATTCTTTTGATACTACTACTCATTGGAGCTATTCCAGCATGGCCCTACAGTACAGGATGGGGATATGGACCCAGCGGAATATTGGGGACCGTATTGATTGTCCTTCTCATTCTCATGTTATTGGGAAGAATTTAATTTAAAGGATTTCACCAGATCTTAAGATCTGGTGAATCGTGATTTTATGAAAAAGCAATCTATTCACATTGGCACATCGGGCTGGTCCTACCCACATTGGAAGGAGAACTTTTATCCTGAAGAGATAAAAATGAAGGATTGGCTCAACTATTATTCCTCGAATTTTTCGACAGTCGAAATCAATTCCACTTTCTATCGCATACCTTCAATTTCGACTGTGGAAAAGTGGACTGCTCAAGTTCCTAATAATTTTTTATTTTCCATTAAAGCGAGTCAATACATCACGCATCGTAAAAGATTGCATGAATGTGAAGAAAGTTTAGCCTATTTTTATCAGACCATTCGGCATTTTAAAGAAAAAATGGGCCCTATCCTTTTTCAACTTCCTCCATCCTTTAAAATGAATAAGGAGCGCTTGGTGGATTTTATTAGTCTTTTGGAAAAAGATCTTCCTTGCGTCTTCGAATTTAGGAATGAGACTTGGTACAATGACGACATCTATGAATTGTTAACTAAAAATAAAATCGCTTTGTGTATCACAGATCTTAATGGGCGTTTGTCACCAGAAGAAATAACAGCACCTTTCACATATATTCGCTTGCATGGTCCTAAAGAGGCCTACCAAGGCTCTTATGGGTCATCTCAATTAAAAGCATGGAAAAAGAAGATCGACAAGTGGACAGAAAAGACGGTGGTCTATTGCTATTTTGACAATGATGAAAAGGGTTATGCCATTGAAGATGCGAAAAACTTGCAAAATGATTTTCAAAAGAGCTCAAAAATTGTTACAGCAAGATATTGAATTAAACAAGAGTATCTTGAGCTTTACAAAGAATTGAAAGAATCTGTCCATCAATCTCCAGCAGTAAGAAATGGTTACTTACCAGAAAAAATATTCAAACCGGTCTCGGCCCAATTGCAATTTGTCAGCCTAGTGTAAGGCATAGAGACGATGGTAAGTTCAAGTGCGATTCAGCAACCTTATTTGCGAAGGATACAAAGTATAGATACTGTTATTCCTGCTTTGCATCTTAAAGGAATATCCCACCCTGGATTTTCCGAAAGCTTTAGAGGCAATTTAGGGAGAAAATGCTAAAGGACCAAAATTGGCTTAAAAGTGATTTATTCGCAAAAAGGCATGTTTATATATGGGTGGCTGGGATTTATTTTAACATTCGTTTAGAAAAGATCGACTTTGCGTTCTAGTTCTGATAAGTGCTTTAGGGAATGGAAATAAAGAACTTATCATGATCCATGATGGGCACCGAGAAAGCAAACTGTCTTGGAAAGAAGTTTTGCAAAATTTAAAACATCGAGGCCTCAAAGAATGACCTTGCTATTGGAGATGGAGCACTTGGCTTTTGGGCGCTTTAAATGAAGATTTTCCAGCAACAAAGCAACAAAGGTGTTGGGTGCATAAAACGGCTAATATTTTAGATAAAATGCCAAAAATGTTCAAAAGTATGCCAAAGAAATCATTCACTAAATTTATATGGCTCCAAGAAAAATGGATGGACTAAAAGCTTTTGAGAAGTTTATAAGGACGTATGAATCAAAATATCCAAAAGCCTACGAATGTTTGAAAAAGGATAAAGATCAATTATTTAGCTTTTATGATTTTCCAGGCATGCATGGGCAACATATAAGAACAACGAATCCAATCGAATCAACATAGGCACCGCACACGACAAACCAAAGGCTGTGGGTCCAGAACAGCTACACTTGCCATGGTTTACAAGCTTTCAATGGAAGCACAAAAGCGATGGCGAAAATTAAAAGGTCATGAGTTGATTAGCAAACTGATTTTGGGTGTGCAGTTTAAAGATAGGGAAGAAGTCTTTAACATGAAATACATAGCTTAATTTTTAACAAGTTGGATGCGCTGTTAGATACTCAAAATACAACATTTGACAATATCTCAAGAGTCACAGCCTGTATTCACAAACTTTTTGATCATTGTTACGCAGAAAAATTGACAAATTCGACTTATCATAGGCTCATTTTAATAAAATGGTTCTCAAAGCTTTTTTTATTTCTTATCATTGGTTTAATCCGTCACTCTAGCAGAATCTTCATCTTCTTTTATTAGCTTTTGTACTTTTGGATTGTATGTGCTAATATCTGGGTTATAAATACAAATCGTGATTTCTTTCTGATAATTTTCATTGGACAAATGATAGTGATCGGAAGGAGGATTTTCTTCCAGAAGCTGTTTCGCGTATCCAATAAGCTGCTCGATCTCGCTCCTCGTTAATAAAATTGTTATACCATCTAAATTTTTTTCTAAGTCTTCATCAAAAATGTACATAAACTTACCTTAATTATGAGGGACATCAGTAGGATATATTCTTGGGCCAACCCATTCCCTAAAAATATGAAGAACTTCTGGTAATTTGAGGGGAGCGCAACGTCCTTCAAACTTGCTATTCTTAACAAAACATATTAACCAATCATTTGCTGACTCGTAATCTTTTTCAATTTCTTGAAAATTTTTACCTTCTAATTCAGTATCTTTAAAATTAATAGTAATAGACCATCCGGGATTATCAATTGTTTCAATATGTATGCCACATTTATGCTCCCAATCTCCATCGCACTGATTATTATACCATTCTAAGATCCACAAAAAATCATCTTTCATAAAAATCCTTTACCTTTGAATCCTCCTCTATTTCAGCGGACCTGACTCCCCCTGGACAAGACGCTTCATGAACGTGAGGTGCATCTATGTGTTAGTCTATAAATTTCGTAATGACTTATTCCAGTTAGAGGATTTTTTTCTAATCTCCTAGCCTGGCGATCAAAATTTTTAAAACAAACTCTTTTGAGGCCATAAGGACTTCATTTTCAGCAAATTTATTAAAAAACTATTATTCATCATTTTTTATTAAGGTTGTCGATCTTTCGTTGAATCCAGTCAAATTATTTTCATCATAAATACAAACCGTTAATTCTTTTGAAAAATCTTTATTTGAAATATGACTGTGATTATTTGATGGTCTTTCTAGAAGATCATCAAGGCTACTTTTTAGCTCTGAAGCTTCATCATAAGTTAAATAAATGAGAATATCGTTTAATGATTTATCTGCATTTTGGTCTAGAATGCGCATTTTATTCCTTTTAATATGGAGGAACATCTAAAGGAAATATTGGCCCGACTTTTGCCAAATATCATTTACAAGTTCCTCAATGTGAGCATGCGGATTTGTGTGTGGATCTGGCCTATTTAAGTCAAATCTAACTTTTCTTAAACCATCCTTAGAAAGTAAGATAACATCTTCTGCTTTGTTTTTAATTATTTTAGTTCCCTGGCCTAGCCATTCACTCACTTTTTTCTCTAGATCAATAATGTTTTTTGTATTTTTAGAGGGAAGCTTTGCAAGTTCCTTGGCCGCATAAGCCATCTCAGAGCTTTTAGAAAACAGTTTTTTCCGAGACCGTCCATTTTTTTGTGTAAATGACTTCAATCATGTATTCAAACCTAATCTATCGCCGTAAGCAATCGAAAGGTGGGAGATGATTGTTTTCCATCCATGCATTGGCATCGTCCACTTTTTGTCAGCTTGTTTCCTAAAAGCTGATTCAGTGAATTGAAGTCAAAACGTTGATCATCTTTTACAAAGCGATTAAAGAGTGAATCGTGTTGATAAGAGTGATTCGCT
>NZ_BAWW01000012.1 GCF_000875975.1 Parachlamydia acanthamoebae
AAGGAAACATAACCGTTTCCATTTACAACACACACAATCAAATTGCAACTCTGCAAATCAAAAATGCTCTCGGTCAAATTCTTCAACAGCGGGATTTTTTCTATGATGGAGTGGGACAGCTAATTGAAACACGTGAAAAAGTCTTTAAGGTAGACGTCTTTGATCGGGAAGTCATCACAAAATGGACATACAATTCCATTGGAGACGTCGCCTCTTGCATCGAAGCAGTTGGAACACCTGAACAAAAAAGTACTTTCCACACCTTTAACAACCTCAGCCAAAAGATTTCCACACTAAAACCTGACGGCAATCTGATCTATTTCACCTATGATGGAAAAGGTCGTCTATCAGCTGTAGCTTCCGCTGACCAAACGCTCTCCTATGCCTACACCTATGATCTGAATGATAATCCTATCCTCATTCAGGATCACATCAATCATACACAAAATACCCGAACTTATGACCGATGTGATCGCCTC
>NZ_BAWW01000013.1 GCF_000875975.1 Parachlamydia acanthamoebae
TGAGCGCACTCCCATTTAGTTTTTGTCGTAAAAAACATTTTAAGGATGCGCTCTCTTTTTTTCACCTCATACACAACTTTTGATCATATCTCTATTTTTCAAGCCAAGCTTTGTTTCGGAAAGGTGATGTGCGCGATTTTTTTTAAAGATGGCGAGAGCTATAAAATGAATGGCTGTGTGGAGGGATCCGGCTGTGAGATGAAAAGTACCTATCACCGTGCCGAAGAAAGGTATATACCCATAAGAGTTCAATCGACTCGCAGGAAGTGAATTCAAATTTACCTTTTTATCAGGAAATATGTCTGTTGTCGTTATAATGTCTGGTCGCTGTGCAGAACCGGATAAAAAATTTCCGGTGGCAGAAAATCCCATCGTTTACTCCTTTTATCATTAGATGAATATAAAAAGAGCTTATGTTTTTTTTCTTAAAAAACAAGCTAAATTTCAATGAGAAGAATAAAAAAGGAGCACTAAGAAATAAGTGCTCCATGAATGGTTAATTTTCTAAAGATGAAGACCTATGTTAAGGGATGCATAGAATATTCTTTTTCATTATTAAAAATTACGTAATGGCCATCATATAATTCTCTATTATCATCAATGATGTCCAATGCTTTGCTATGATATATATTAAGTCGGACTGTATCCGTAAGAAACAACGCCACATTTCCTATAAGAGGGATCATTTCAACCAATCCTCTTGCAACATTTTTTGCCCCTAGCTTTGCTTCCAGCAGGTTATGCTTCCGATTTCCTACAATTGCACAAGATAGGTGCACGACTGTGTGAAAGGAACCCAATCCAGCTCGAGCAGTCCCTGAGAATGAGCTAATGATCGGAATATATCCGAGCCTATTTAACTTACTTACGGCAATTACTTTGATACGCACATCTTCTCCGGCACGAACTGTTACTTGCGTTACAAGATCAGGGCGATGTGTAGACCCAGATAATAAGTTTTTAGTAATAGAAAAATCCATTTTCAATCCTTTTTTAAATAAAATGTTATCATTTAATTTATTAAAAGTCAAGGAGTTGAGGATAGGCGAAGAGTTACTTTAGATGATTTCTGTTTGTTCTGGAATTAACATGAGAAAAAAACGCTTGAATCAGTCTAGAGAATGATTCAAACGCTTGCTTTGGCGAGAAATAAATGGGAATGTTTCACCGATTTTTTTCTATATCATTTCTTACTTGGATCACTTATTTTTGTAAATCATATCCATGCATCTTGCCCTTCTTGACCCATTTAATACTTTTATCATCAAGCTCCTGGAGTGTTTGTGTGCTCGCTACTTGCCCATATGCAAATAATGTCCCTTTATTTACGAAAGCTAATATGTAGTTATTAATTTGTTTTAAAGCTTTTTTCTCATCTCTACGCATTCTCAGTCTATCAACGGCAATCAACGTTATATTGATTAGAGGAATCATTTCAATTGCCCCTCTTCCCATATTTTTTAATCCCAGTTTCATTTCCGCCAGGTGATGTTTGCGATTTTTTTTGCGGAAGGTCAGTGGTAAATGAATGACTGCATGGACACTACCTAATCCAAGTCGACCATAACCTGATAGTGAGCTGATAACTGGTATATACCCAAGTATATTAAGTCGCGAATTGAGACCAGATCTGATGTAAACGTTTTTATCATCCACAAGCACTCCCGTTAAAATATCGGGTCGAAGAGAAGAGCCTTTTAATAAGCTTCCTGTAGCAGAAAATCCCATCTTTATTCCTTTGTTAATTTTTTAAATTACACAAGGAATAGCGTATGATGGAAAGAATTACGGATGGTTCATCAGATAGATAACTAACTATATGAGATCTGCGTATAATCCTTAAAATAATCATGACAATGCATCGGTTTTTCTTTAAGCAGCTTGATATTTTCGATACATCTTTCGGGGAAGCATTAATAAAAGCCATAACCCCACTTTTTGGCCCCATGTTTTTCAATGCATCGCTTGGAAAGATCTATAAAATTCTCTAACCACTTCTTGGAAGTCTTAACAGAAGATAGTGCTTATCGGGTAAGCAGAGAGAATGCAAAATGGGGGCCATAATCTTCACCTCAACTTATTTAGTATCTGCAATAACCGCCATGTGAATAAAAATGCGTGTCCCGATTCTGAAAGGCCTTGACATTTGCTTTTGACCAGTTGGTTTAGCTAAATAATCAACAGTTCATGAGGTTTACTCTAACTATTCTTGTTTTCTATAAGGATCATCTTCGGAGGTTTTGAAACACAGGAATTTTAAAAGACGATTCCGCTAAATCTCGGGATTTTTTGTATTTTGCTCCTTGACTTGCTGTACGGCACCAAAAATCTCCTTCCCCATCGTATTTAAAAAAACTCGTCGAATTTTCCATATTGCGTATGAATACTTTTGTGTTAATGGGTCGAGGCTTGGCAAGCAGAGATTCATTTTGTAGACGATAAGAGTAAATAATTTGGGTACTTTTGCATATAGGTTTGGATAGTGCTCCCATTATTTCCCGAGGAATTCGCATCAGCAAGGATTAATCTAACACTAAAGAAAATGCTTTGACGTACGGTTTCTTCAAAAAGGGGGCCATGAACGGGTCTCTGCTATAGACTAAGTAATAATAAAAATTTTAAGTTGAGTGGACGGATAGAAAAAATGACATAATAAAGCAAATAGAAGAATCATTTGCTTGTTCATGTTTGTTTCTCAGAAAAGCTTTAACGAGAGCACCTGGATGCTCTCGTTGTGTTAAAGAGAAGAATATCTTTTCAAAAATATCAAAGTATTTTCTGAGAAAAAAAGAGAATTATTTTTTAGGATAAGATATGCATTTTCTTTAATAGATGAAAAACAGTCTCATCACTTATTGAGTAAGTCACATCCCCTGTGGTTTCATTAACTTCATATGGGAGAAGAGTTTCGAGAAGCTCGCTCTTAAAAAATTCTTTCAAAAGAGTTTTAAGTTTTCTATCTTTTTTGAAAGGAATTTTGTTTTCTAGAAGATATTGACGAGCTTCTGAACGAGACATTTTAGAGGCTTTTTGTAAAATATCGTCATAAAAACTTTTATTCCAATCTTCCTCTTTAATGAGACTATTAAAATGCTCTAATCTTCTATGTTCGGTAAGCGCTGCTTCAGGAGAAATGTCTTCCTGTAAATCTATAATTTGTGTCTTTAAATAATCATAAATTTGTGCTGAGGTAAGGCCTGCTTTTTCCATATCTCTAACATTTGCCAACAAGCGGTCATAAAAAGGTTTATTCCATTCTTCAACCTGTGTGACTTTGTATTCTTGTAAATAATTTTGTTTGCGATGATTTAAAATAGCACTTTTTACAGATTCATCGTGGGACAAATAGATTTCATCTTCTTTTAAGAGAATTTGTCTAATTTCCTGTCTCGATTTTTTTAAAGCTTTTAGATCCTCAATTTTCTGTAAAGCTGCTTTGAATCGTTCTGTATGTTCATAGCTGGTCGGAGCATTATCTTTGAACCAGTCTACGATGAGTTCACGGAGTTTAGGATTGCTCAATCTGTCTAATAGAAAGCCTTTAACATTTCTAAAAATTTCTGTTGGGGTGTATTCATACTGAAATCTTGTTAAAACTTCTTCCTGGCCTATTTGAATTCCCGAATATTCATCTTCTACAAATGTTTCGAAGAAAGGCAAATTTAATGTTTCACCCACTAAATACATGAATTGACTAAAGCGGTGCGTTTCATAAGCTGCTCCAGGTATTTTTTTTGCCCAGTTTTCTAAAATTCCCTGTCGATGTCCTTGTAAATGATTGCCAGCAAAAAGAGGCAATGTTTCATCGAGCTCTTGAAAAGGGGTGCAGTAAAGCGCGTACATTCTTTTTGCTTCGACAATTTTTCCGCCGCAGAATTGTCCCATCACAGCAATATCAATCAAAATGGTCGCTTTGGCATTGGCATCATCCATATGGAGTAGGAGGTTGCCAAGATGTCTTAGAACATTTTCGAAATCTTCATAGTGTTTCAGATATTCTGTTTCATCTTTAGGAACACCTGTGAAATCGCGTGGTTTTTCTCGGATTCTTTTGATGAGTCCTTGAATACCTCCTTCTCCATCTAGCTTAGTACCTTTGTGGAGGATTTCAATGGTTGTCGGGTCACCATCGCATGTGAGTTTTTTTGGATCCCGGTATCCGGGTAGATCAGGATTTGTAAAATTAATCTCTAAAAACATTTTCTCAAGATTATCTAAATCAAAATTAGGTCCAGGAGGGATATCTTTATTTTCTGAACTGGTCATGGAAAAATGCGCTGGATTAACAGTAAACCGCATATTTTGCAGATCTTCTCGTGCAAAACTGCTTTTCCATAAATGATCATGAAAGCTTGCGAGGTCAACCTCTCCCCAATGTTTTAAGATTGCCGATTCAAATTTCATCATTAATTGGGTGTCTTGGAGCAGAAGAGGAATTTCAAGGGGATTTCCTGTAAATTGAGATTCCTTTTCTGCAAAAATGTGTGGTAGAGATTCATTGAGCGCTTTTCGATAATCTAGTTCAAATTCAATCTCCTCAGGTTGAATAAGAGGGGTCATTAAAAGATGAAAGAGATAATTTTTGATCAAATTAAAATACGCATCCACATTAAAGTAAGAGGAGGTATTGAAAAACTCATGAATTTTCTTAATACTTAATCTTTTTTGAATAGCAGAGATTAATAAAAAAGTATTGTGCCTTTGGATGACTAATGACAAAAATTCAGACAAAGGAAAATTTGGATGAGCAAAAGAATCGATTGGTAAACCTAAATCAAGTAGGGCATAGATCTCATTCAGAGATAGACGACTATTGACCAGGACAAAGAAAAACGGAGCTCGTCCCTCATTATCTTTAAAGAAATTGGCATAGGGAATGAGGGTTTTAATGACTTCGAAAGAAGTCTGTTTACAAGCAACATGAAAAGGGGTCAGTTCACAGATATCTTGATGGTTAACAAGCTCAGCTGCATTGTCCTTAATAAACAATTGGATGTGTTCTAGTTGAACATTTTTATTTAGGCATAGATGAAAGAGAGCGGTGCGTTTTTGACTGTCGCCTAATTCTCTTTTTACACCATTGCTGATTAAGCATTCCAAGAGATCTAAGTTAGAAATGCAAGCATGGTGCAAAGCGGATAAGCCTTTCGAATCTTGCTGATTGATTAAAGATGCAAAATCAGGGAATTTTTTTAGCGCTTCTATATAGAGCTCCAAAATTTCTCGGGGGAGTTCATGATTTTTGCAAATTTCAAATAGTGGCACTTTAGAGGCATCAGCTCCCCATTTAAGAAGAAGTTCTACGAGCTTAAAATTATTCGAACAAGCATTTAGCAGAGGTAATTCATTGTTTGTGCTTTTAAGTTCAAGATGTTCTTGAAGTGAAAGCGCTTCAGTCATCTCATCTGGAGAGGATTTTGTGATTTTTTTAATTAATCGTTCAAAATCTCGAGGGGTTGCATCAATATTTGTACAAATCAAGTGCAGGACTGAAAGTTTGTTTGTGGTAAGCGCATGGATATCCGATCTAGACTTTAAAAGTAACCGGATAAGGGACCTATTTTCAGCACAAGCCCAGTGGAGTAATGTGAAGTCCAATTTAAACTTATAAGAGGCAAATTGTTGTAATTGCTTGGGTGAAAACAGTTCTTTCAGAATTTTGGAATCAACTTTTGAATTTCTAATAAGGAGCTCTAGGCAAGTGAGGTACTCAGCGTTCGAGACGAAAAGATCAGATTCTTCTCTCAAAAGAAAGTTAAAAATTTGGCTGTCAAAGGGAGACTTTTGACAAATTAGATGAAGAGGAGTATTGCCATTTTTGTTTATTTGCAAACGAAGATGAGGCGTTTTTTTAATGATTTTTTTAATAAGACCTGCTACTTCTGGCCCAGAATTGTGGCACAGAATATGTAAAAGTGTATTCCCATTTTGATCAGTGACATCAAGATTTGCGCCAAGTTTGATCAAAGCTTTCACTAACTTTGCATTGATTGGAATAGTAGTACATGCAATTTGAATAGCCGTTAGGCCGATATCTGTTTTGGCTTCTAAGTATTCTTTGAGATCTTCACCGATTCTTTTGACGAGAATTTCTAGAACAGCCATTGGAAGTTCCGAATTTTCGCAAATGTAGTGTAGAGATGTGTATTTATCATTATTTTGTGCCATAACCAATCCCCAAGGGTTTTGGCTTTTGGCTATAATGGCTTCAATAATCTCTGCAGACATTTCGGGATTTTCACACGCGTTGTGGAGAGGCGAATTTTCGTTATGATCCACATAATCCACATCAGCGCCTAGGTCGAATAAAACTTGAAACAGTTCTAATGAAGGATTTTCTCTTAAAGCGAGCAAATGTAAAGGCGTTTCCTCCTTCTCATTATGGGAATTAATCGTCTCAGGTTTTGCTAATAGTTGAATACAACGAGATGTAGCAGAAGGATTTCTGCAGGCGAAATGTAAAGGAGATTCGTTGTTACAATCGGTTAAATCACAATTTGCTCCCATTTCTAGTAATAGAGAGACAACGTCGAGATTAATTGGATTCGCTAGCAGGGCAATATGTAGGGCAGTACGGCCAGCAAGATCTTGATGATTGACTAGATCAAAAGAAGCATCTTGTTTTTTACCTGTCGATAGCAAAAGCTTGATAATCGTTGGATCGATATTAGAAGTAGCACAGGCGATATGCAGCGGGGAGCTATTTTCAAGGTTAGGAATAAAAACATTAGCTCCGTATTTGAGTAGGATTTGAATGTTATGCGGATTTGGATTAGATTCAAGGCAAATATGGAGTGGTGTTTCTCCTGTTGTATTTTGAAAATCCAGAGCTTTAGGATCTGCCCTTAAAGTCAACTGAATGAGGTACTCCAATTGCTGTGGCGTTAAGTGTTTATTTGAACAAGCGCACGGAAGAATAGATTCATTTCTAGCTAAATCTGAACTCAAAAAAACAAGACTTGCTCCAGCGTCGACTAACACGCGAATGCTTTTAAGATCTACTGGATTGCGCAAACAAACGATTTCAAGAGGCGACAACCCTTCTTGATCACCCTCGTTTACATATTCCTTTAGGGAAGAATGATCATTTGTATTTTTAATAAAAAAATTTAAAATGCGGTGGTCCAAGCTAGGATTTTTGCAGAGATGATGAAGGAGGTTTCCTGCTGTTGTCCTCGCCCCTAATTTATGCAAGAATAAGACCGTGTTTGGGTTAACAGGTTTTGCCTGACAAGCGACTTCCAAGGCATTTTTTCCATTTAAGGTTGTATTAAGATACTCGGATATGTCTTGCTCATATCTTCCCGCTTCAATGATAACTTTTAGAGTCGATTCTTTCATGCCTGGGTGTTGGCAGGCAAAGTGCAAATAGGAGAGATCAGTTGGATCGATGTGGATCGATGCGGGTTTCGTTGATTAAAAGTTCAATGACTTTTGGATTAATCTTTGCTTGCAAAGCCACACCGAGAGCCGTTTGTTCGGAAGATTGTAAATTGATATAGGCGTCAAAATTGACATCTTCATTTTTAACCGCTGAAATAATTTTTTGGACAGCTTCCGGGGTCGCATCTTGACTTCGACAAATTAGGTGTAGTAGAGACCCCCATTGAACATGAGTTACACTCGCTTTAGCTCCCTTTGAAATAAGATAATCAATGATTTCCGGGTGACTTGCATGTTTGAAACTTGCAGCTTGGAGAGCACAAATTTGGTTTTCATCAGTTTGATTCAGATAAGCATGGATGAGACCTTTTCTTTCTGCTGCTTCGACGATGGCTTTAATATCTTCTAAGGAAGCGTGTTTATTAAAGCAGGCTATTAGTAAAGGGGATTGGGTTTTTTTATTTAAAAAAACATCAGCTCCTTTATCAATGAGAGGTTTAATGAACGATGCATTCAATTCACAGGCTTTCATTAAAAGCGTCTTCCCTGTGTCATCTTGTTCATTGATTAGGTCTGTAGGGTTGTATGTTTTTGCTAGAAGATTTAGTAAAAAGGTGAAACCTTCCACAGGATTAGAAGGATTACTGCATAAGAGGGAAAGGAGATTGGATTCAGGTATAGCGCCATTTTCCACGAGAATTTCGATATATTGCGGATTATGAGTGCAGGCTATGTCTAAAGGTTTTCGACCAAGTACATCACTTTGCTCCAGATTGGAGGTTTGATAATGTTTTGCATAATGCAAGAGTGTTGCAATAACAGAGGGATTGTTGCTGTGTCCACATGCAATGTGAAGAGCTGAAAGTTTTTGGGTATTTGTGTGTTCAAGAAATGCTTTTGGGTCCATCACATTTTCTAAAACAAATTGAATGACTTCGGGCGAGATATTGGATTCGCAGGCATAATGTAAAATAGAATTGCCATGCTTGTCTAGAGCATAAATATTGGCATTCAAACTTAATAATTTTTTAATAAGATCTAAATTAATGACTTTTGCAATAAAAAGAGTGTGAAAGATATGATGATTTTCATAGTCGCAGTCATTGATGTTGGCACCAGCCTGGAGGAGTTCCCGAAAATGTTCAAATGCTGGTGAAGAATGCTTGCTAAGGAAAAGGATAGCCGACAGACCTAAAGGATTTTTTATGCAGGGATTCGCTCCATTTTGCACAAGAGTGGCGATAAGGTGTGGTGAACTTTGACAGGCGTACATTAAAGGTGTATTCCCATTCTTGTCTGGGATATTAACGAAGTCTTTATTTTCTTGTATTTCAGCAAGTTTGGTAATTAAATTTTGTAAAACATCAGGTGCTGTCTGAGGGTTAAAGCATGCCCCAAAAAAAGCGTCTTTAGCTGGAATCGCATTGTGTTGTAAGAGTGGTACTATAAGCTTAGGATTTCTTTGGCTAGCAATAAATAAAGGTGTCTGGTGTTGGCCATCTCTAAAATTAACATCGGCACCAAGCTCAATGAAAAGCTTGATTAATTCATGGCTTGTGTATGGATTATGGCAAAGATAAATTAAAGATTTTTTGATGGAATTTGGATGAATAAGATTTGACTTGTGTAAATTTTTAATTGAATCGGGGGTGGATGTCATGAGAATATGTTCAATTGGAGCAACACTTCTCAAAGTGCAGGCACTAGAATTCTTTTGATCTAATTGTTGCCTATTTATAGCTGAGGCGAAGATTTCAAAGGTTGCGATATCAAGTCGACCTTTTTTTGATTTTTTTATACAGTCAATAATTTTATTAAAGGTATTTATTTCACCATTATTGACTAGTAATTTTTGGGCCAATTCAGATATAAAATTCTCTGATTCATTTATGTTTTTAATAATTAGTTCTTCAGGACTATTTATTACCCAATCGCAAAAATTCGGATTAATTTCACCAAAAGTTGGGTTCATGCTGGTACTCCTTGAATAAAAATTAATCCGTAAGTGTCTAATATTTAATTTTAATTAAAGATGAAAAGAATGGATTAATTTAAATTATTGTAAATATTAATTTTGTATGATTAGATGAAATTATATAGTACATAAACATTACTATCAAATATTGTTATAGTATAGTGGTAAATTTATGGGTTTTAAAAATATTTTATTTATTTTAATTTCCGGTTTGAACTTTACAACTATTGCTTTTGGTTTGGATATTGAAAATAATCCTTATCAACTCTTTAAAGACGCAGCAATCAACTCTACTGTTGGAACACCTTGGAAAGCGAAAAAACATCAGGAGCTAATTCAACAAGTGACAGCAGCACGACCTGATATTGTAAAAGTCAAAACGCTTGCGTATCCCATCTCTGAGGAAAACCTAAAAGAGCTATATGGAAATCAAACGTCCGTTCCTTTTTTTGCTTACAGCAGCTTAATCGATAAAGGTTCTCCTACTGCAAAAACGATTAGTTCACAAGCACTTGAAACATTAACTCCTGCGGTCGCTTTTGGAATTCAACGTGTTTTTAATCGGGAAATGCCATCAAATGTCGCCGAAAAATGGGGAAATGTCAGAAGATCCAACGATGTGGCTGTTCTCAATGTCTTTGTGAAAAATGATGCGGTGCTTAATGGTGTACTCCTTCAATTACCCTTACCCGATTTATTGACCTTGACCAAAGGGGAAGTGGGGTACGATTTAATGCCTGTACTTGTTGTGCGATGGAATGATGCATTGGATGAATCAAAACCGGCGGAGCTTATCCTTGCATATACTTTAATCGCTCCAGATTATAAAGGAACAGGAGATCGCTACACCAATGACAAAATCAATCCTATTCCTGGATATGTCAAATTTCTCCAGAATGGATTAAAAAATTTTGGTGAAGATTACGAGGCGATGTGGTGGGCAACAACATTTTTGGCAGACAAAAAAACCTTGATCAATGAAATGCCTGATCATGAAGTTAATATGGCACTGGAAACGATAAACGAGATTCCGAATAAGAAGCAATGAGATGTTATGCGTTCCTAGTCACAAGCTGGCACCAGGAAACGATCTGTTAGCGTGGAAGCTTAAATGTTGTTTCGGCAATGTTTTTCGCTAAAAGGCCCAGATTCCGTTATCTGTGCTCAGCTTGTGAAAAGGAACCCATGGCATCTCAAATTTTAGAATTCAATTTTCAAAAATAATAGAAATCCTAGCAGCATGGTAAAAAAGCCTATAACACGCTTTAGATAATTCTCGTTAAATTTACTTATTAAGAAGACTGAGAAAGGAACCGAAGAAAGTGCCCCGAATAACATGGGAGCTAGAAGTTCAGGTTTAGTAAATTCTCCCTGCGTTCGAAATAAAATCACGGATAATAGGCAGGTAAAAGCTTCGGCAAAGGAAGTAATCCCGACCGCTGATTTACCTTGGACACCGCTTAAAATTTGTCCACTCGTTACAAGAGGACCGTAACCGCCTCCGCTAATGGCTTTATTAAAGGCAGCCACAATGGCTAATAAAGCCATTTTCCAATTCCTATATTCCAATACTTGATTGGCAAAAACAACCACAAAAAGTCCAGATATAAAGACAATGCATCCGATCAGCATGATGATCAAGTTCTCGGGCAAGATTTGAACGGTATAAACACCCAAACTTAAGCCAACCATACTTGTTGCGGCCAATAAAACAGCGCGATTAAAATGCACACCATTAAATTTAAGATCGACATTTTCAATTTGGTCATGGAAATAAGCTGAAGCAAAGCCCGTAAATAATTCTGATAAAAGAATCGTAGGGACGATGTCGAGAGGATGATAGCCCATCAATAAAAGTGTTGACGTTAGAATCGTTCCATATCCCATTCCAAGCCCGCTATCGACAAATTCACAAAAAAAAGAGACTAGAATTAAGACTACAAAACTTTTGTCAAAAGAAAGAGAGTAGAGGGAACTATACCCCATAAAAATGATGGCAAGGACCGCCAACCAAAGGAAACCTTTTAAAGAAAAATGCATGTCAATCCGTCCAAATGCTTTAGATGTCAATGAGCTTACGCAGATTGGCCCGCTGCCTTTGATCAGTTTGGCATACCGTTTAGTCAAATTCAAGAATATTTATGATAAATTTGAATGAGATAAAAAAACGTTGACTTTCCCAAAAAGACCGGCAAAAGTGAGGTTTTAAGCATGATTTTAAAAACATATCTAAAGGATCGCTCATGAAGACACTCCTATCTCTATTTTTATTTTTAATGATTTCAATCAATTCAACTTACGCCATAGACGAAGTGCAAGGATTTTGGAAAAGTGTCGATGATGAAACCGGAAGAATTCAAAGTATCGTAGCGATTTATGAATATGAGGGGAAATATTTTGGACGCATCATTGCCACATATGGTCACAACGGTGAAATTGCAGATTCGATCGAATCTCCTAAAACACGCGCCGCAGGAGTTCAAGGAAACCCCTTTTTTTCAGGGATGGATATCATGTGGAATCTTAAAAAAAATGGGGAGAAATACACAGATGGAAAAATCTTAGATCCCGACCATGGAAGAGTTTATGATGCGCAAATGTGGCCAAAAAATGGGAACTTAATTGTAAGAGGCCAAATCTTTTTCTTTGGACGTAATCAAACGTGGTTGCCAGTTGCAGAGCATGATTTTCCAAGAGAATTAAAAAAACCCGATTTAAAAGAGTTGGTCCCTGTAATCCCCAAAGTGAATCGGGTAAAAAGCTCAAAAAAATAGTTTATGTGTTGTTCGAAAATTCTCCTTTTTGCAACATGCGATTAGTATAGAAATTATTATATAAAATCCATGATTGAGGATGTTAAAATGAAATATATTTACGAATTTATTGGAACTTTTTTTCTTGTCTTAACTGTTGGAATGACAGCGCTAGAACCTGGCGCCGGGCCACTAGCTCCTTTGGCCGTTGGGGCCGCTTTAGCCGTGATGGTTTATGCAGGGGGGCATATTTCAGGAGGACATTATAATCCGGCTGTTTCTCTGGCTGTTTATTTGAGAGAACGTCTTACGACAAAAGATCTATGGTTGTATTGGGTCGCTCAATTTTTGGGTGGTGCCTTAGCTGCTCTTTTGACTGCCTATTTTAAAAGCGGATTTGCGCAGGCCCCCCTAACAATTGATGCAGCTAAAGCTTTAATCGCAGAGTTTCTCTTTACCTTCGCTCTTTGCTATGTTGTATTAAATGTGGCCACTGCTCGTGCGACCCAAGGCAATTCCTATTATGGTTGGGCGATTGGATTCACAGTTCTAGTGGGGGCATATGCTGTAGGAACGCTTTCAGGAGCGGCTTTTAATCCAGCTGTTGCATTAGGAATCTCTCTTTTAAAGATCAGTGCTTGGACCAATTTTTGGATTTTCTTAGTCGCTAACTTTTTAGGAGGAGCTGCTGCTGCCTATGTATTTAAAGCCGCTCATCCCAACGAGTAATTAACAAAAGGTGATGATGAACAATTTACCAAAAGAAAGCCTTATACAGTCGACACATGATCCACTGGTCCATCAACTGAGCAAAATTATTGTGTATTGTGTTAAGTTTTTGGCTATTCTGATGGTGATTGTCGTCATCTGGTCGTTAGTCGATGTTGTTGTCCATCTTTACGAGAATATCGTTTCGTCGGTGACATCGAGGTTTAGTACAGAAAGGCTTTTATCTACTTTAGGATCCTTCTTAGCGGTACTTATTGCGATTGAGATTTTTTTAAACATTATTTTTTATTTAAAGAAAGATGCTATTCATGTGCCCCTTGTTTTAGCTACAGCTTTAACCGCCGTTGCTCGAAAGGTGATCATTTTAGATTACTCGAAAGCACTAGCGCCGGAATTGTATGCGACAGCTGCCTTGATCCTCTCATTAGGCATTACGTATTGGTTAGTCACTAAAAATGAAGTCTCATGAAGAGCACAAAGAGAAGGAACTCTTTGTGCTCTTGATCTCTCCTATTCCCAATGGACTCTTTTGAGAATCACCTTGAAAATGTGAGGCGATGCTGCCGAATCGGAAGAAGTATTTGTATTGGGTAATGTACTTTGAATTCCACCCACAATATATCCAATGACAGAGGAATGTCTGCTCAATTGATCCAATTTGATCACGCCATTTCCATAAGCAGGTAAATCATCGACAGGAATAAATTGTCCTGCGGCTCCAAATAGAAGAGGGCTTCCAGGATTTGATTGCGAGGACAAGATCACCGGATATTGCTGCTTTAAAATGAATTGTTTAAAATCCCCTTTTTTATTCAGGCGAATTGCAGAAATTTGATTGATGAAAGGAAGTTCTGGATTTGTTTGGAATTGCCCATTCTCAAAAAAACCATAGCTGATTCCACCAAAAAATAGCACGTACATGTCATCTGTATGATTTGAATAAAGTGGCAAGGTTGGGCAAACATACTGATTCATGGCTTGCTTAAATGTTTCTGGATTCTCAGGGTCATCCATTGAAGCTTTACCTTTAGTATTGATGATCACAGGTACTGTCCATGCACCACCTGTCAGAGTGAAGACACCACCAAAGGCAGCATAATCTTGCAAAGGAACTCCCAAGACGTGGTGGACGATCGGGACAACATTTAAGTCTCTTCGTCGATAAGCGGGATCTTGCTTTTTAGGTACAGCGTGGTGGACATCGACTGACAGTTTTTTCCCGTTATCGTGGATTCTAAATCGTCTCACCTGTTCACTATATTGTCCATTGCTGCTTGGTGTATAAAAGCCTTCAAAATTTTGACCAAAAACGAGTAGCGTTTCTCCCTTCTTGGTTCTTGTCATATATCCACCCGTGATTTGGAAAACGGGATTATGGATTTGACGCACATGGTGAGCAAGTGTTTCCTTTGGATAAGGTCTAATGACCCAATGCATCAAGCCTCCTAAGTCAATGGCTGTCAGGGTATCTTTTGTACTGAACTCGCCAGTAGCCGTATCAACACCATACCCACCAGTGATGTAGAGAACCCCATCGTGCTGATAAAATTGTGCACTTGTAACCGATAGGTGGTCGACTTGCTGTTGGGTGAGTCCAGATGTAGGATCGGTTAAGGATTTGGAATATACAGTTTTGGTGCTGGGATCCACGACATAAACCATGGTGTTTTGCTCAGAAGGAGGAAAGTTATTGTTGTCGTTATTGAATCCATGCAATCCATTTGTACGCCCTGCTAGAAGAACGAATCTGCCGCTAAAACTAGCAGATACAAAAGATTGAATGCCGTAAGGTAAAGAAAAATCGGCGAGTTCCAATTTGACCCGAAAAGGTAATTTATCCCCGGAGGAGACATGGCTGACCGTAGGTGTTTGATTGTCACCGAAAGCCGTGTGGCACCATCCACATGCCAAAAATATAAGGAAAAGGTAATAGTGCGAGTAGCGTTGTAGCATAGTGAATCCCATTTTTTAATTTGAATAAAGCAGAAATGTGAAAAGTCACAAATCCGCTGTTAGGCAATAAAAAAACAAGCATCTTCAATGGTTGAAATTTCGTCAATCATTTTAAAAAAACCACTTGATGTAAACTCTTCGTTACTTTTAAGGCTACAACCGTGCACGTTTTTCCATGGTTTCATAGAGAATGTTGTAAAGTCGAGGCAACCGTGTACGGAAATTTTCATTCTTTAAAAGTTGATTGACAAATGGAAGCGTTTCAAGAAAATGCATCTCTAATTCAGTCAAAAGAAGCATCAAGCAGATATCCTTCAGTGAATACTCGCTCAATTTATAAAGGCTCAGGATTTGCCTATGTCTTTCAGTGCTATTAAAAGATTTCTGACCAGTGATGCTTCCCAAATTGTCATTTGCAATGCCGAGCAAGCTATAGGTCGCTATCTTGAGTTTTAGCAAGGGGGAAATACTCATGCCTAACAGAATAAAGTTGTAATCTAACGTTTTTTGAAAACAAGTGGCCTCCATGTTTTCCCAGGTTAGAGTCATATGAGGATAAGCTAATTTAATGATATCGAGGGGGGATTGGTTGCAATCCAGTTTTAAAAAATTTGATGTAATAGCGTTAATGAAAACCATGAGATATTTTATGTCAGATAAAGGAAATTGAACCTTGATACTTTGAGAAAAATTGATTGCAGAAGAAGGGGCTGTTTTTAAATGGGGGAATTCCAAGGCGATTAAATGTGGAATGAGCGAAAACAAACCATACAGTTTAACCCAGCGGCTATTCAGATTTTTACCTTGAAAATGCATTGTCAGCACAGTTGCATTATCGTGTGAAATCCGCATTTTTAATGTTAAAACGTAGTCTGGATAGCGGATATTCCAAACCATTTCAATATTCTTTGCATAGTCTGCATGGTAATGTTTGGACACATGTGTAATATGGCTGTTGTGTAATAGCTGGCCTAACTCTTTCTCAAACTGCATTAAAAGTGGATGTGAAATAGGCGTACTTTTAAGCTTTAAATACGAAAGAATCGTACGGGTGTTTGCTCTACATAAAGCATAAACATCTTGCAGCGAGTTAGGCAAAATGGGAGAGATGGCTTCAAAAAAAATATGAGAACCTATTGCCGCAGTTTCTACACTAAAACCATCTGTGTATGCAAATGTTTGATTTTTTAAGGTGTTTAATTTGTCTTGAAGTTCTTGTAAATAATTAGGGAAATGAGAATCTTCATTTTCGCAAAGCAATAACAATTTTTCTTCTTCTTTGCTAATCAAGTTGAAACAGTGTTTAAATAGCAAATAGGTTTGTTCCACAAATGGATAAACCTCATTCTGCACTTGTAGAGAGGTTTTGAAAGGATGGTTTTCATGCAGTCGATGTTCGAGATAGAATAAAAAGTTAACGAGGACATATTTTTCAGTTTCGTTTAGCAAGCATCCATATTTTTCTAAAAAGGTATTTGTCGATTGTAGACAATCCATAAGCTCCTGAAAAGTATTGGCTGCACCAAGCAAATGGATTTGTTGTCGAATCCAATCACGATACTCCTTCCCAATCGCATAATGCTCAGAAGAAGGTAAAAAAAGGATGGGCAGAATGGTTAACTTAAACCAGAAAAATGATTTAGCATGCTTCAAACGATCGTAAATTAAAATTTTCCAATGTTTGCATGTTCTTGCTGCCTGCATTAAGGTGTCGGGTGAGGCTTCTTCAAGAAGCATGCGAAAAATATGAACTAAGGTTTCGTTGGGGAGTGAATGAATGGGAGATAAAAATGTTCTAGGATATACAGGTGATCCACTTAATTCTCTACAGTCCATAGCAAAAGACCTTTCTTAAATGATTAATTTAGAAATTTCTTCAAAGTATATATAGATTTTTGTAAGGGCTCATTATCTTTTGTAGCTTCTTCACAAGCATCTATAAGTGAAGTAAAGGCATTTTTAAATGCATCAAAATGTTTATTCTCATTTTTAAATGTTTGGTAATGATCACAAATTAGCTCTAAAAGGGCATACGCTTGGTTAGAAAGCTGTTTATCGGGATTTGCTAAACCATTTGCAAATGTTTGCGAAATCATGACAGAGATCCGCATTTCCGCGTACTTTTCTGCATTTTTCACTAAAAATCCGATTAAACAGTGTCCTGCAAGCAAGAGTGCTTTTTCATTTACAATGTTTTTTATGTATAAATCTTGCAAGTCTTTTATGATCGAATCATATTTTTTTAAAACTTCTAAATGGAGTTCTCGTTTGTCTAAGTTTTGGGTCTGTTCTAAGGGCAGTTTGACTTTATTTTTGTAAGGTAGAAATAAAGAAAATTTATTTTTTTGATAGAGCTTTATGGCTGTATCAAAAAAAAGTTGTTGATCCTGGTTTTCGATCACTTGCGCCATTCCAAGAGCAAGCCATTGAGGATTTTTATAGGAAATAGCGATTTCTATTGCTTCCCCAGTTTTTCCTTGTTCAAGGCTGTGCTGGATGTACAAGTTGATCTCTTTATGCTTTTGAAGGGCTTGAGTTAAGGTTTTAACAACATTCGGCATTTTTTCTGCAATTTTGGGATGCGTGCATAAGAATTCAATAGAAGAATAAGCCCCTTTTGATCCTCTCAAAAGATCATTTATCAAAGCATTTGTGGCCTGATTGATCAACTGCTTGGAAATGCTATAAGAGGGGAGATGACTTGCAACAGTTTTCTCAGCTGTTCCAACTAACCATAGCATTGCAATTTTTCTCCTCATATGAATATCTCCCAAAAACACCTTATTAAAATGAGGGGTTTTTAAGAAAATTTGAGGATTTAACCGATCAAAATATTTCCAATCCTTGGAAACATGCACAAGCATTTTTTTGAGAGAATCGGTAGAAAAGGTGCTTTTTGTCCAGCTAAAGATCATTTCTTGAATAAATGAAAGATTGATTTTTGCAGAGTTTTTTAACGCATATTTAAACTCTAAGCCACGGCTATAAGAATCATTTACCAAGCATGCGTTGTCCATAAGAGATGTAATTTCAGCAAATTT
Organism: Parachlamydia acanthamoebae; assembly: GCF_000875975.1. Classification (NCBI taxonomy): domain Bacteria; kingdom Pseudomonadati; phylum Chlamydiota; class Chlamydiia; order Parachlamydiales; family Parachlamydiaceae; genus Parachlamydia; species Parachlamydia acanthamoebae. The sequence goes on from NZ_BAWW01000013.1 coordinate 17,835, forward strand.
CTTCCAGCGATTATTTGGACTTAATCCATTAAAGCTGACGATTAAATGAGAGGTATTTTTTTTGGAAATTTGAAGTGTAATCGCGGCAAAAGAGGCAATCTCATCAGATATGTCCAAAAGAATGTGCCAGCTCAAGACAGTTTCGGAGGAACAGATGTAAAGATGTTTCGAAAAAATAGCTTGTTTTTTAACAAGCATCTCTTCAACTGCTTCGGCAAGCAAGGAGTGTTTCTCAAGCTGCAGAATATAATTTTTAGCTTTTAGACAAGTCAAAGCATTGAAAACAAATCTTAAGCATTGATGTTGTATTTGTTTAGTACCGGGAACATATTTTCCCAAAAGATTAAGTGCATACATATCGCTGCCACCCATTTTTTCAGAATAATAGAGGGCAGGATCTTCTTTTGTGTCATGCTGATGGATATTTTTTATAAAGTTATCAATTTGCGCAAATGTAACAGGGATTTGTTCCAGGCATAGTTGTTGACAACCCTCTAAAAAAGCAAATAGGCCTTCTTGAATGAAGAGGATGATCTCTTCAAAATTAAAAGATTCCTGGATTTCAGTAAGTATGTGCTTGATCTCATCATGGATATGAAATAAAAAGTTTATGATGATGTTTTTTTCTAAAGTATTTCCCTCTTTGTAATGCTCAGAAAGTACTTTTAATGTTTCTTTCAAAAATGTATTAAGAAAGAAAATGGATTTTTCTTCTGAAGGCTGTTCTGTATACTCTCTTAAAGAGCGATAAAATATTCTTATCTTTTCTAAACAAGCTTCGTGCAGGGGCTGCTGCGAAGAATTGACCTGCTTAAGTGCGGGAATCACAAAAAGATGTACCCATTTAAGCGACCTATCGCAAGTGATCATTTGCCACCTTCTACTAACACGTAAAGTCGAGTGAAATGAGGAAGGGCCTATTTTGGCTAATTGATTAAAAATGGAAAGCAAAGCTTCATCAGGAACAAGATCAAATGGAGAAAAAAAATTGAGTGCATGAAGCGGAGTAATAGCGGTGTTCAACATATGTCAGTTCTGGTTTAGTCGGATCGAAGTCGTTAAGTATTCAGATCTTAAATGAATTTTGGAAATTTTCGCAAACATTTTTTGGATGAAAATGCCTTTAAAAGATGATGAGCATTGTCATAAAAGGTCCCATTTTTTCAGATCTTTCAAATTGATTTGACGCAATAATGGATGTGATAAATAATTAAATTTTTATTCAAGTTTTTTATCACAAAGGAATGACGATGTTAAGAAAAGTACATTTTGGAATAAGCTTACTGATGATGATGACCTGTTTATGTGTCGCTGAAGAGCGAGCTCCTTTTGAGTTAATTAAAAGTTTGCTACCTGATAATCCTGTTATTGTTGAAGCAGGAGCCCATTTTGGCGAAGATACAATTGTGATGAGCCAATTGTGGCCACAAGGACATATTTATGCTTTTGAACCTTCTCCAGAATCCTATAATGAACTATTTAAAACCGTTCATACTAGCTCTAACGTTACAACATATCCATGTGCACTATCTGATAAGAAAGGGCAATTTTTGTTCTACTTAGCTGGAGGCGCAAGCTCTTTGCGCAAACCTACAAAGCATTTTAATGATGACTATTTTCATTCCGATTTAGATCATCCGATTGTTGTAGAGGCAAATACTTTGGATGCGTGGGCACAAGAACAGGGTGTTCAAAAAATCGATTTTATATGGTTTGATATGGAAGGAAATGAATTAAATGCCTTTAAAGGGGCTCTTCACCAATTAAAAAATGTGAAGCTCATCTACACTGAAGTGAACTTCCAAAAATTTTGGGAAGGTTGTGTGTTATATTCCGATTTAAAAAGTTGGCTCAAAGAAAATGGATTTAGAGAAATCTGGATAGAAAGTGTGCCAAATTGGCATGGGAATGCACTTTTTATGAATGTCAATCTTTAATACACCAAGGAGTCAGAATGAAACGGTACCATAAACTTACACCAGAAGAAGAGAAGATTATTAATTTGAAAGGGACGGAATACCCAGGCACGGGGCAGTACGATCAGCACGCAGAACCTGGTGTGTATGTATGCAAACGCTGTGATGCTCCTCTGTATTTATCAGAGGATAAATTTTCTTCCCAGTGTGGTTGGCCAAGCTTTGATGACGAAATCTTTGGAGCTGTAGAACGTAAGCTAGATGTCGATGGTGCGCGTGTCGAAATCCTGTGTGGCAATTGTGGCGCACATTTGGGACATGTTTTTTCTGGCGAAGCTTTAACCCCCAAAAATATCAGGCATTGTGTTAATTCCCTTTCTTTGTCTTTCATTCCTGCTATGACCAAGGAAGGGTACGAGCGGGCACTATTTGCTGGGGGATGTTTCTGGGGTGTTGAACATTTATTGAAAAAGCTTTCAGGTGTTATGAGGGTAACATCTGGGTACACAGGTGGAACTGTCGTAAACCCTACATATGAAGAGGTGTGCACTGGCAAAACAGGGCATGCTGAAGCGGTGGAAGTGTTATTTGATCCAAAGGTAACCAGTTACGAAACTATCTTAAAGTGTTTTTTTGAAATTCATGATCCTTCACAATCGCAGAGGCAAGGTCCTGATGTGGGCAACCAATACCGCTCGGCTATTTTTTATCTGACAGAGCGGCAAAAAGAAATTGCTTTAGATTTAAAGAGAATTTTGGAAAAATACGGGACACATGTAGTCACAGAAATTGTTCCTGCATCAACATTCTATCCGGCTGAAGATTATCATCAGTCCTATTATGGAAAAACCGGCAAACAACCCTATTGTCATCAGTGGACCCCTCGATTTTGAGTTTAATATGAAAGTTTTTTTGCGTATATTTATCGTTTTTGTTGCCCTTGTACAGCCTGGACATGCCTTTGATAAGGTGATTATTTGGGGGCACAAGCTTCATTCACACACCCACTCTTATGTGCATAACGGATTTTATAGAGCCTTTCAATTCTTAGGCTATCCTACGTATTGGTTTGACGATCAAGATTATGTGGAAGATTTTGATTTTTCTAATAGCTTATTTTTGACTGAAGGACAAGTGGATCACAACATCCCTTTACGGGAAGATTGTCAATACATCCTGCATTATTGTCGATCTCCCAAGTACCAGTCCTTAATCGAAAAAGGCAATTGTATCATTTTACAAGTGTATAACCATGGCCTTTATATCTATGATGAAGTGGGAAATCCCATTCTAGAATCTGTTCCAAATCCGGACACACTCATTCAAGTTGAGCCATTTGTGTATTGTGATCCGCAAGGAAAACGTGTTTATATGCCCTGGGCAACAGATTTGTTACCATATGAAATTGATGATGTAAAAGAGAGTTTGAAAACAGTTGTAAAAGAACCTTCGGTTTATTGGGTAGGAACTTATTCAGGAGGACTGTTTGGCAATATTTTAGAAATTGGACCATTTGAAAAAGCTTGCCACATGAATAACATTAACTTTATTCACAAAAACCCATGGACTCCTAAAAGAGGAATTAGCATGCAGGAGAACTGCGAGCTCATTAAACGCTCTTATATGGCTCCTGCAATTGTGGGGACGTGGCAAAATGAAAAAGGTTATATTCCTTGCAGAATATTTAAAAACATTAGCTATGGCCAAATGGGTATCACAAACTCCAAAACAATTTATGATTTATTTGAAGGCAAAATCGTCTACAATCCGAATACTTTTCAGCTCTTTTATGATGCAGAAAAACGGATCAAAGAGATGAAGCTCGAAGAACTTTATGAATTGATGGATTTTGTCAAAACAAAACACACCTATTTGAATCGTATTCAGGTGTTGGTCGAATTTTCAAACTACATCAAAGCAAATACTAAATCTTAGTGATGACGTCCAAAATCTATATAGCCTTGAGCTACGTCAACTTGGAGTAGTTCGACTTCGATGGTATCGCCAACATCCAAGTGCTTGAATCCACTCACGAGTTTACCTTCAACTGGTGGATCCAAAAGGCGCACCCACGTGCCTTTTGAACTGGCACCTGTGACAATGGCTGAGTAGATCTGTCCAATCTGGTTTTTTAGAATCATTGCAGCAGCAGATTTTTTTAAATGTCTTTCTACTTTATTGGCATCTTCCTCTTTTTTCGTGCAGTGCTGTGCTAAAGTTTGCAGCTCCGCATCGGAATAAGAAGGATTTTGCTTTTGTAAAAAGCTTTTTAAGAGTCGCTGCATAATTAAATCTGGATAGCGCCGGTTTGGGGCGGTCGTGTGAGCATAATCTTCTAAAGCGAGATCAAAATGTCCGGGAGCTTCATTGCCTGGATAGCTAGGGACGTATTCTCCCCGCCCAATCAATTTGATAATGGTTAATGACAAATCTGGGAATCTTAGAGGGTCTTGCTTCTGTTGTTGCAAAAGAAAATTTTGCAAAGCTTTTGCATTTGGTTCATGAGGCAAGGAAACATCATGAATTTTTGCTATCTCGACAATTTTTTCCCAACGCTGCGGTTTTTTGACGATCCGCTTAAGGATAGGGACGTTCTGACTAATTAGATATTTGGAGAGGCAGGAATTCGCGGCGATCATACAGTTTTCAATCAGGGTATGGCCTCGATCTGATACGACTTTGCTTAAGGCGACCGGTATGTGATTTTCAAGGATAGGTTTCACTTCAATCGTGTCAAAATTTAAAGTTCCCAATTGTTCTCGAAATTGTTGGATTTTGTTCGAGATCAAATCTTGTAACTTAAGTTGTTCGTGGACTTCTGGTGAAACAGACTGCAAGGGTTTACCGTGTTCAAGCCATTCGGAGACGGTTGGATAGGCTAGTTTTTGATGATTGTGTACGTTGGCTAAGTAGACATCCAACAGTTCAAACTTACCGGCTTCATCGATTTCCATTTCCACAACCACTGCATTTCTATCCACCTGTGGATTTAACGAAGTGATATCTGTTGAAAGTTTGGGATGTAGCATAGGAAAAATGACAGTAGGTGTATAAATCGACGTTGTATTGTTTTGGGCCTGTAAATCGATGAGCGATTCTTTTTGAACTGTTCCAGAAACATCCGCTACAGCCACATATAACCGATGCGTCTTCCCATTTTGCATGGGCTCTGCATAGGTCAACTGATCAAGATCTTTGGAATCAATATTATCAATGGAGATCCACAGCAAATGGCGCAGGTCTTTATAGGATGGAAGTGGTGCAGGAGCCTCTTTAATGTGATCTAATTCATTCAAGACCGGTGGGGAAAAATCAGGAATAAACCCGTGATCAAGCATAACTTGATGAGCAACCTGATCTAAATCGACGTTGTTGTGATTATTTGGAAGCATATGTCTTATCTCACATTAAGGGGTTCGTATTTCAATAGGTCGTGGTTGGGAAGTGATGTATGCGGCGATATCAAGAACTTCCTCAACAGTTAATCGAGGTTCTTGATAGGGCATATTATCGTAAATAAAGGCTGCCAAAGTGGGAAGATCGTTCATGCCAGCAGCTTGATTAAATGAGTGGTTACCCCACAAAGGCGGATATTTAAGATTGTCAGGACGTAATTGTCCTTCACCATCTTTACCGTGACACGCTGCACAGTGTTGCTGGTAAAGAGCGTTTCCTTTCTCTGCATTTGGGATAGCATGTGAGCGTAGCTTTTTTAGACCTAACCAAGGGGCTTGGTTTGAGACACCCTTTGATATCCATTCTAAATAGGCGATCATGGCCTTCATTTCCTTCGATTTTAAAGGAACAGGCTTACCATTGAGACTTTTTGTGAAGCAGGCATTGATTCTTTCTTCTAAGGTATAATGGGGATTATCGAGAATCGCACGTGGATATTTCTTTGTAACACCAACTAAAGAGATTCCGTTGTTCTCTCCGCCAAAGGTGTTGCCACAATTAAAATGGCAGTTTGTGCAGCTGATTTCATCACCCGCGTATTGGGGAGCATGCTTTTTTGTATCGAATAAAATCCGAAATCCTTGCATGACTAATGGTTTGATATTTTCGGGTGCCATTTCAGGGTCTAGTAAGGTTGTTCTCCATTCCTGGGTATCATTTGATGAAGACATTCCATTAGAAGAGGAAAGTGCGACGAAAAGACCAGCTAAGCTAAAGAAGATGAAGAACAGAATGACAAATCGGGAATGTTCCATGCGACCTCTCTATAAAGCAGAGCAAAATTTAAGCCTCGATTCTAAAGCCTCACCATAAGAATTTGAATTGAAATTTATCAATCAATAATTTTAATTCTAAAAAATAAAGGGAGGTTTCGCATGTTACGCGTTTGGTTAACAACGGGATTGGTCATCTTACACACGTTTCTTCACGCCATACCAAACAAGGTATTGTTAATGCGTCATGCCGAAAAGCCTTTAGAAGGGATTTGCCTAAATCTGAAAGGGTTAGAGCGGGCAGCTGCTTTAATTCCTTATTTTCAAGGGCGGTCGGAAATTCAGCAATATGGAACGCCTGTGGTTATTTTTGCTTTAAAACCTGGTCCTGAAAATGGATCAGTCCGTTCTATTCAGACCGTAGCGCCATTAGCCCATGCGATGGGCATCCAGTTAAATACAGACTTTGAAGATCCTCAATATCCCAAGATGATCGAATGGATTAAAACGCATCCTGGTTTTCAGGATAAAACGGTTTTGATTTGTTGGGAACATCATGTTCTTCCTGATATGGCAAAGCAATTTGGGGCATCTACAGTTCCAGCAACATGGGAAGGCGATGTTTTTGACCGTGTGTGGGTGCTGGATCTTTCTCAAGAAGAAGTCATTTTTACCGATATTCCTCAACGTCTGCTATTTGGAGATTCTTCCGCAGGAGCTTCGTGAAACCATTTTTTATAAATTTTGGCATACGTTCCATCTCGCTGAACTTGCTGTAAAGCTCGGTTAAAGGCCGCTAAAAATTCAGGGTTTCTTTTGCTAAATCCAAAGGCCATTTTTTGGATGGGCTTAGGAAGTGATCCCAGAATTTTTAAACTTCCCTTTTCTTTAACAAGTAAGTAAGCATGAGGATAAAGGAGCAAAAAAGCGTCAATTTGTCCTTTTTCGAGATCTTTCAGGGCTTCATTCATATCGCCAAAAGGATAGATCACCATTTTACCAATTTGCCGATCATTTAGTAGCTGTCTAGCTCCCTCTTCTTCGGCTGTTCGGCTAAGAACACCAACTGATTTTCCTCGCAATTCTTGCACGGATTTAATGGATGAATTTTTAAGCTTACTAACCACTAAACTTAAATGTGTGACTAAATAGGGAATTGAAAAATCAATCACTTGTTGATGTCCTTCTTCCATTACCAATCCATCGGCAATTAGATCATATTGTTGATTATCCAGTCCTTCCATAATTTGATTGGGCGCTGCTTCTACCCACTCACATCGGAGTTTTAGCTGTTTGCAAATTGCATTAAGTAAGTCCACCTCTAAACCCGCTTTTTGTCGATTAATGAAGGGGGGATTTGAAAATGAACTTCCGATTTTTAAAACTCCGGGAGTAATTGTACTATAACTTGCTTTTTCTAAAGCGTTTAAGCCTGTGCATAAGTAAGTACTTAAAGCAACACAGATTGAAAAGAAGAGTTTCATATGGATCTCCTAAAACATGATTCATTTTAATCACTAAATATTTTCTTTATAAAATGCAAATAAAATATAGAAAAAAAATGGCTTAGGCGCTAGTTTGAAATTATTCAATATTAAAAGCCTGTTTTGCTGGAAATCGATTAATAAAGAGGTTGATATGTTACCAATTTTTTTATTTGTGATCGCGCTTATCTACGCGATTGTAAAAATTTTTCAAGATAAAGTCACAACCAAAAAAGAACAGTTAGCCATTCTCTTAAAATCGATTATCTTTTTTAACATCGGGTGTATGGGTTTAATTGGATTTTACGCGCATACTTTTATGCCCGACGAAACGGCGCGTAATATTGGGTGGCCTACTGGAAATCCCTTTCAGTTTGAAGTCGCTGTAGCGAATTTAGCTTTTGGAATTTTAGGCGTTTTAAGCCCTTGGTTTCCCTCTTTATTTTGGGTGCCGACTGTTCTAGGAAGCGTCGTTTTTTTATTTGGATGTGCTTGGGGACATTTTGTACAATGGGGGAAAGGAGATGTTGCTCCTTACAATGCGGGACCATTTGTGTGGTTTGGTGATGGAGTCATTCCCCTTATCTATGGGTTTTTGATGCTTTATTATTATAATCGTTGGGGAAAAGAGGATGTTTAAAAAAAATATCGGGACAACGGATCGATTATTGAGATTGTCCTTTGGTGTTGTCTTATTGGCTCTTGCCTGGTGGTGGAGTAGCTGGATTCTCCTCGCATGTGCATTGTTCTGCTTTTATGAAGCCTTGGCAAGTTGGTGCGTGTATTATCAGCTTATTGGGAAAAATTCATGTCCGATAAGTCCGGATAAAAGAGATCGGTAAGAGTTTAGAGTGTATGTGAAAGAAGAAGCTATTTATTCGAAATCTGCACATGCAAATCATAGACCAGCTAGTTTGTGAAACTCGCTGGTCTTTTCAAATCTTAGACCATATAAGGAATAATTTTGTAGGGGACGTGCTTGCAATAGGTCTCCCAATCTTCGCCATATTTAAGTGCACAGCGACGATCGTCTCGGAAGGCACGCTCTATTAATAAGATTGTTAAAAAAACAACGTAAAAATAGGGTAGGAAGTTTGCAAATAAAGCCGGGACACTCCAGAAAAAGGCTCCTAGTATTTCTGGAACGTAGTGAAAATGGCGCGAAATTCCCCACCAGCCAGAAGCCAGCAGAATATTTTTCTTTTGTTTTCCATCACCTGTGGTGTAATTGGCCACTGTCAAAAATGGCTTTTTACCCCATACGGTGCAATTTCCATCACTTTCACGTACTTTTTGTCTTTGTCGGTCTGCCAGATAATTGATCATAATAGAAACGGCTCCGAGGGCAAAGATTAGGGCTGCTAATGGAAGGCCCAAGTGGTTGGGGTGATTCACAAGGTAAAGAGTTGGAGAGGTATAAACCCCCGGGACCCACACTAAACATCCCCAGCAAATGTAATAGCCGGCACGATCGTGCATAATGTCAAGTGAACGCAGGTAGCCTGTTTCCCAAAAGAAAAATTTTGTGATGTAGATCAACTGTAAAAGCACGGCTACGACCATTGAATCGCTTAACCCGTAGAGTTCTTGTTGTTTGGCTGCAAAAGAAATCAGAAGTAGCGGCCAGCTCATCATTCCAAAACGGCAATTTGTAAACATCTTAACATCCCAACCAAGTAAACGCGGGAAAAGTTCTGTGCCCCAATAATAATCAAAAATCGGATTGCCAGAAGCACCAGCATCACTTGAAGAGGGTGCTACATAACCTTTGATATAGAGAAACAAGCAGAAAAATAGACTGAAAATATTTAATGCTCCTAGCAAAGGTCCTAAATTGTCATATAGGATTGTAGGTGAAAACCATTCAAGTCCATAGGAACAAACAAGAAAGAGTGTCAAGGTTAAGAAGTATGCAAATGGACCGTTTGCTTTATAAATGGGAACATTTCCTTTTGGGGTAATGGGACCCTGGTAGATTTTTCCAGGCAGTGCTTTCATAAAGAATAGCTGCGAAGCTGCAAAAATGGCCAAGATTGTCCAGGCCGTTTGCGTTCCAAAGAAAAACGGGGACCAAACTTCGTAAAGCAAAGGAAAAAATCCTTGGTGCTGGATCTGTTGCCACAAATTGACAAATGATCCGTCAAGCGACACATTCGTATACCAAAACAAAATCGCTGATGGAGGGCATAACGTAATCAATAAGAAAGGAACCAGAGTTTTTAATGAAGTCCGCATGTGGTCATAAACGGTAGGTGTACTGCGCATAAACGAAAATTCCTTTTAGTTTATCTGTTAGCTCGCATTGGCCTGAAATGGTCGCGATTTGGGTTATTAACAAACATGTAGCTGCATCTCTTTTTTATTTAAATAAAAAAATAATTCTAACATAAAAAGAAAAGGTAACCCCATGTGAATGATAAGGATATAAGATGAGTACATTAGCGGATTTGCCCTCTCAGGAGAAGGTTAGTCAGGATAAATCGATTCGTACTGGATTAAGTGTTGAATCTTTAAAAAAAGCCTTCGAAGACAATCTTTTTTATTTATTAGGAAAAGAGCCCTCTCGAGCAACGCCGCATGAATTTTACATGGCGGTTTCTTACAGCATTAGGGATCGACTTTTCCACCGTTTGATCGAAACAGTTGACACCATTGTTAAAACAGATAGCCGTGTTGTTTGCTATTTTTCGGCCGAATATTTACTGGGTCCTCAATTAGGCAATAATGTCGTGAATTTGGAAATTACAGATGCCGTAAGAAAGGCGGTTGAAGCTTACGGTTATAAATTAGAAGATCTCCTTGAAATTGAACCAGAACCAGGTTTAGGGAATGGGGGACTAGGACGGCTCGCTGCCTGCTACTTAGATTCATTAGCTACTCTAAAGCTTCCTGCAATAGGATATGGGATCCATTATGAATTTGGAATGTTTCAACAAGTCATTCGGGATGGATGGCAAGTCGAGCAGACTGATAAATGGTTGAGTTTAGGGAATCCTTGGGAAATTTGCCGTCCAGAAGCTAGTGTAGAAGTTAAATTAGGCGGTTATACAGTTTCTTATCGTGATGAAAAAGGAAATTATCATGTCAAGTGGGTGGCGGATCGAGTTATCAAAGGCATACCTATTGACATCCCTGTGCTTGGATATGGGGTTAATACTTGTAATCCTTTACGTTTGTGGAAGGCAGAAGCGACAAAATCTTTTGATTTTTCATCCTTTAATACGGGGGATTATTACAAATCTGTTGAAGATAAGGTCTATTCAGAAAATATTACCAAAGTGCTTTATCCAAATGATCAAGCCATGCAAGGGAAACAATTAAGACTCGAGCAGCAGTATTTCTTTGTCGCTTGTTCGCTCCAGGATATGATCCGCATTCATTTATACCGAAAGAAAAAACTAGAGAATTTTCATGAAACATTTACAGCACAATTAAATGATACCCATCCTTCTATTGCGATTGTTGAACTCATGCGATTACTCGTCGATGAATATTTGCTTGGTTGGGATATCGCCTGGGAGACCACAACAAAAACGTTTGCGTATACCAATCATACACTTTTGCCAGAAGCTTTAGAAAAATGGGCGATCTCTCTTTTTGCACGTTTATTACCAAGGCATTTAGAACTCATTTATGAAATCAATCGTCGTTTTCTTGATAAAGTACGCATTCACGATCCTAGTGATCCAGACCGTCTTATACGCATGTCCTTAATTGATGAACATGGTGAGCGTTACGTGCGCATGGCTTATTTGGCATGTGTTGGCTCCCATGCAGTAAATGGGGTAGCTGCTTTGCATACAGAACTGTTAAAAAAGGAACTATTATCTGATTTTGTCGAGCTGTGGCCTGAAAAATTTTGCAATATCACAAATGGTGTGACACCACGCAGATTTTTGCTTTTAAGCAATCCTGGTTTGGCCCAACTGATTACTGAAAAAATTGGGAATAAATGGATCACCGATTTAAATGAACTCAAACATCTTGAAGACTATGCCGCGCAAGCGGAATTTCAAGAGCGTTGGCGTCAGGTGAAATTGGAGAACAAGCAATGTTTGGCCAAACGAATTCGAGATTGCACGGGTATTGCGGTCGATCCCCATACACTTTTTGATATACAAGTCAAACGCATCCATGAATATAAACGACAACACCTCAATGTTTTGCATATTATTACTCTGTATAATCGTCTGAAAAAAAATCCCAATTTGGAAATGACTCCACGGACTTTTATTTTTGGAGGAAAAGCGGCCCCTGGTTACTGGATGGCTAAATTAATGATCAAACTTATAAATGCTGTGGCGGAAGTTGTGAATCAAGATTCCGATGTAAAAGGGCGTTTGAAAGTGGTGTTTTATCCGAATTTTAATGTGAAGAATGCCCAAAGCATTTATCCGGCAGCTGATCTTTCGGAGCAAATTTCTACGGCCGGCATGGAAGCCTCTGGAACAAGTAATATGAAGCTCGCCTTAAATGGGGCGCTCACAATTGGCACTTTAGATGGGGCAAATATTGAGATTCGAGAGGAAGTGGGAAAAGACAATTTTTTTCTTTTTGGTTTAAATACAGAGGAAGTCGAAGCTTTAAGAAGCAAACAATGCTCTCCCATGGAATTTTATGAAACCAATTTACATTTGCGTGAAGTCATCGATTTGATTCAATCTGGATTTTTTTCTCATGGAGATAGAAGTGCCTTTCTCCCTTTGATCAACGAGATGGTTTATCAGAATAATTATATGATTCTGGCTGATTATCAATCTTACATCGATTGTCAGGATCGGGTAGATGAAATCTACCAAGATCAAAAACTCTGGACCCGGACATCCATTTTAAATGTTGCCAGAATGGGTAAATTCTCGTCAGACAGGGCAATTCGGGAATATTGTCAGGATATTTGGCATGTAAAGCCTGTGAAAATTCGGGAAAAATTTGCTTAAAAGAGCGACAGATTTGCCGCTCTTTCTGATGGGATTATTTTTTTAGATTATAGAATAGGCTACATATTCCAGCATCTGCATACTTTGAGGCTACGTTAGAGATCGTATTTCCTTTAGAATCAAGCAAAAATAAGTTTGCATGTTGAATAAAAAAAAGGATCACTTTTCGATCTAAGATAGGTGTATTTTTTAAGTAATGAAATATGAGTGGAGAGTCTAAGTAGCGATAGTCAATATCTGCTCCTTTTTTCATGAGCCACTTTGCTAAATGTAAATTGCTCTTATAAAAAACTTCGAGTAAAAGAGGAAAATCCGATTGAGTTGAGGCATTCCAGTCGATGTTTTCCATCTCGAGAATCATGTGTAGCAAATCCTTTTCCTTTAGGAACAGATCAAAAGGGGTTATGTCGTAGAGGTTTTTTTTTGTTAAAGAAGCTCCATTGCGTATCAATTTGATAATTAATGGAACATTTTTCTTAACTAAGGCCCAATGGAGAGGGGTATTTAGATCTTCGTCCTGAATATCTATCCATGCATGATGTTTGAGTAATAAACTGACAATTTTCAAGCTTTGCTGGTCTGATTTTGCGACCGCATATTGTAACGGATATAGCTGCAACTTCTGGGTCACATTTGGATTCGCTCCTTTCTCCAACAAAAGCTTGGTTTTTGAATAATCGAGATTAGACACACAAATATTGAGTGATTCTTGGATATACATCTGCATTTTTGGGTATTCTATAATTTTCTCAAAACTTTTGGTTTTTGTATCCTGAGCAGCATAATTTAGGATGGGTTGAGAAGAGTCGATTCCGGCCCGATGTGCAATCAATAGACTGCAAATTTTTTTATTTCCCCCCATCATTGCATAAATTAAGGCGGCAGCGCCCTCATCTCCAGTGATATCCAGTCCTTGCTTCAACATAAGTGATAAAAGATGGACATGACTACGTGTAATGGTGTATAGGAGTGTCGATTCTCCTAATTTATTTTTTACATCCATTTTTATCCCTTTTCTGATCAATAGCTCTGCAATGTCTAACCGTTCAGAGATTAAAGTGAGGGCATTCAATCCATCGAAGTTCAAATCATTGATAGATCGAGGGGATTTCTTTAATATTCTTTGAATCATTTTTACATCCCCATTTTTTACGGCTTTGAGAAAAGGGGTATTTACACTATCTTTGATGACTTGGATTAAATCTGTTTTTTTCAAAAAAGAAGCGAATTGGACTCCTCTATAGAGGATTTTCATCTTCATTTTTTTTGTATAATCAGGACTGTTATAAAAGCAGTTTAAAGCGAGATGAAGAGTTGTCGTTGTTGAGACCTGTTTTTTTTCAGAGAATTCATTCATTTTTGCACCAGGGATGAAAACCACTTTGTTCTGCATAATTGAGTAGAATAAATCCACTTCCAAAGCATCCTTTTTCTCCCAAAATTCTGCTTTCCAAATTTCAAAAAAATCATCATCACTTTGTCTACCAGCAGTTACCGAGGATAAATATTTCTCGTATGGTTTTGTTTTAGCGAGAATTTGAAGGGATGTAAGAATTGCATTTGTCAGAGTTAAGTTTATTTCAAGACATCTCTTTTCCCACTGATTGTTTATATTTTTTGCAAATTTCAAACAGTTAAAATGAACTTCTTTGTCTACTCTGAAATACACCTCTCGCTTATGAGGGGCACAATAAATCACAATTTGATTGAGATTTTTTAGGTCCCCGTTAATTTTACAAGCCATATGGGCGATAAAGAAGGCTTTTGAAGCCGGTTCACATTGGCTCTTACTTGATTTGAAAGCATTAAAAGTTTGCTCAATCAGGAATTCAAATTCCTGATTTTTGGCATCGATTTCTTTTATAAAATGATGAGATGTGCTGCCTTTTGAAACGAAGGTCACGGGCGAAGAATCTGTAATGGCTAAAGGAGCTTCAATTACAGGTTCCGCAAAAAAATAAATAAGGGGTAAGGACTGATCAAGCTCTTTTGGTGAGCTTGCATTAGTCATTTCCTTAAAGGCTCCATAAGATACTTTGGGGATGTCTTTTTGAGAGGCTGGCAATAAGAGTTGGGAAGCATTGTGCATTTTTTGTTTGGGAAGGGCGGCTATGATTTGCTGAATTGCATTTCTTTGGATTTGTTTAACGTGGGGGTATGTGATGTTTCGAAACAAATATTTTTCTACCTGCGAAATGACTTGAGACAGAAACCTATCCTTTCGACTTGAAAAAGTGACACTTTCAAAGCTTGAACGAACCAATATCGGACATGGAATGGTTCCATCTGGGAGATGAACCTTTTGCATATTCTTGCCACCTGCATAACAACTATCCAGAATTAAAAAAGCGGGATTCAAAACTTGTAATGTCTTCTGGAAATCAACAATTGATAGCCCAGCAATCATTCCGGACTTCCCATCTTTATGATAGGTGCCATGTCCGCAAAAAGCAATAAGCCGCGCAAATTTAACCTTTTCGTTAGATGGCATCAGGATCTTTTGTAGATCATTAGAGATATGTAACTCTATAGTGGATGTCTTAGCCTCACTTAAAGGATAGAGCTTTAAATCGTCCGGTGTAAATCCCCAGTTTTTTAGTGTTTCATCACTTGGTAAGATGACACACAACGGTCCATTGGGTTGGATATAGATATCTGCTTTCAACTTTTCTAAGTCTTTTTTATGTGCGGTTAGAAGATACCGATTGGCAATAACAGGTTTTTTGTTTCGCACAAATTCATTGACGGTATAAAAGTTTGCCTTATTCACTCTCTCAAGAGGACTATTTTCAATGACTAAGGCCATCTGAATTGATTTAATTGGCTTGGCTTGTTCGATGAACAAATCTTGAAGATTGTTTAATTCGGTCCGTTTTAGTGCAAGTTCATTGTTGGGGCTTACTTGCAAATCTCGATCAATAGTCACAAAAAAGTATTCAAATGTGCTTCGCACATTTTTAAAAACCTTGTGACAATTCCATTTAGGAGGGAATTTTTTGTATGCCGTATCGTAAACCGCTAGGTTTTCCCCAAATTGAAAGCGTGGGTAATGATTAAGAACCAAATATAGGTTAGAGATAAACTCTTCTAAGCTCGTGCTAGGAGGTGCGATTTTAAATAAAATAGGAAAGTAGGAAGAGGTTGGTGTTAGGGGTCTTTTCTGGATGTCTTTGAGAACTTTGTCAAATAAACGTATGACTTTTTCCTGCAGAAAGAGATCTGAACAGGTGCTTTCGATTAATTTAAGTTGTATTTTTTCAATTTTCTCGACATCTGATGTTTTTGAACTTTGTAAAAAAATAAAAAAATTTTGAAGTAACTTAAGGAGTTTTTGCTGATTTATTTCTTTTAGAGAGCGCCCAGAGAATTTTTGAAGAACTAAACAGTGTCCTTCATAGGATATGGTCATTTCTGGTTGAAGCATCAAATTCAGGTAGTAGGAGTAGTCGTAATTCATAATTATCCTTGTAAAGATATTAATTGCGTAAATATTTTACTGTTTAATTCGATTTGTTTTGAACGTGAATTTATTGTGCGTGGATAGTTTAAACTAAGGTTTATTAGTTTAAATAAAAAGAATAGCGTCAATCAGACTTTTTAATCTTGTATCTCATAAGAAACAACTGTTTTTATCAATTCTGTTCTTTCATTAGTGCTACAAGTTCAAAAAGCCAAAATTCTTCTGCAATGTCAATCGCAGTTTGCCCAGAAGCATTTTGGATATGGGGACAGGCTCCATTTTGGATCAGAAATTTTGCCAAGGAAACGTTTTCAAAGGCAATTGCCTGATGGAGAGGTGTATTTTTTTGGGCATCTACTGAATCAATATCTGCATGATTAGCAAGGAGTTGTTTTGTAAAGTAGAGTTGATTTTGCAAATTTTTCCCCCTTTTAGCTAAATGATGTAGGGGAGTACCCAAAAAACAAAAACTGAAATTTGGATTGGGTTTTTTGGAAAAAATGAGATCGACGACATCTTTATCATCTGAATCAAAGGCGCTATATAAAAGAGAGGTTTCTAACATGTTTTGGGGATCAATCGGAAAAGGAGGATATGTTTCAAAAATTTGTTTTAGATGATCGAAATTTTTCGATGCAATTACTTGCATCAGAAAGGAATTTATTTTGTTAATCCCCGCCTTTTTCTCAATAAGTAACGATTTAACTAAATCGTTGGAGGCTATATAAGCACATACTCCTTGCATACCAGAAAGATCCAATATATTTTCATACCTATTGATCATATATATCGTCAATTGGGGACTTTTCCTGAGAGCAAGTTGGAAAGGAAGTTGACCTAAAAAATCGGGTTTATTCCATTCACTTAATTGTTGAAGCAGGATAGGAATGAGGATCTCTTGTTTGTCATGGGCAAAATAAAAAACAGCTTGTATGGGTGGAATGCCAAAAAAATCCGTGCTAGTCGTTGCGGTAAAGCTTTGCAGCCATTTTTCAACTTTTTCAATATTTTGATAAAAAATTGCATGATGCAAGGAAGTGGCTGGATGGGCATCCATTTCTTTTTCAGTCAGTCTAGAAAAAATGAATTTGTGAAAAAACTCTCGCGAGAGATCAGTTTGAACCAATTTTTTTGCAATGATATTGATTTCATCTTTTTCTAGATCGTTTACCTTATCGAGCATCAACCGATACATGCTCACATTCGTAGATGAGCGTGCTAAAACCATTAAGGGGGTTTCGTCTTTGTGATTGCGTTGATTTAAGGTTGGATTTACATCTAAAATCATTTTTAGGATTTCAGGATTGAAACTCATCGCTAGATGCAAGATTGTATTTCCTTGATCATCTGTTTGGGTTAAATCCAGTTTCTCTAGACAAAGCTGAAGGATTTGTATATGCGGCAGAGTCGACTTTAAATAGTGAAAAACCAGAGGAGAGCCTAGATAATATTGATTGAGATCAGCTCCCTGTTGGATAAATGTTTTTATTAATTCCAAATCTCCTTTTGTTAAAGTTTGTAAAAGAAGGGGGGGGTAAGAAGGCAGACTCAAATTAAAATCGAGGGAATATAAGATTTTGCGCATTTCAAGGTCTTTAGAAATTAAATCAAAAGCCATGACTTTGTCTTTATTTTCTGTGGTCAGAGATGCACCTGCAAGGATCAATTTTTTAATTAATGGAGTATTTTTATTTTTGATCGCTAAATGCAATGGTGTATTTCCAGCTAAACTTTGACTATCGATTTCAACAGGTTGTTTTAAGAGGAGATCGATTATTTCAATTGCTTGTTCATTTCCATATAGAACGGCAAAATGTAGGGCAGATAGCTCTCCGACGTTTTTTAGATTTGGATTTGCATTTTTTTCGATTAATAGCTTAATTCTCTCAATATCCCGAAGAAAGACACAAGCATGTAAGGCTGTATTTTTTTGAGGTTCACTTCGGAAATTCAGTTGTTCGGGGTATTCAAGTACTTGCTCAAAGATGTATTGAGGAGATGAAAAACGAGCAGCACTCCAGAGGATGGCACGAGAAGAATGAATTCCAGCTTGTTGTTCTAATAAAATTTCACAAATCTTTGTCTTGTTATTTTGAATGGCAAGATCAAGAGCCATACCTCCCCCAGCTCCTTTGACATCTAATCCTTTTGCTAACATAAGCGTGACCAAATCGAGATCATCTTGCAACACAGCTTGATGAAGTGGCGTCATCTTAAATCGATTTTCACAATCGATTTTCGCCCCTTTCTCAATCAATAGTCTTCCGATGTTTGGTTTGCCGGCTGCAAAAAAGAGGGCAGTTGATCCATTGAGATTCATTTCATAAATCGATTGAGGATGATTTGTCAAAATTTCCTGAACTTTTTGCAGATCATTTTTTTCAACCGCTTTCAGTAAAGGTGTCTGAGAGGAAGCCGCTATCTTTTGAGCGACAAAGGATTTATTTAAACGTTTTGCTAGATCAAAGGCTTCTTGCAAAATAGCTTTCTTCTTATCAGAGTCATATGCATAGCAGACATTAGAGACACTTGAGAGCTTAGGATATTGTAAAATAGAGGAAAATAAATCAATTTCTGGAAGTTCTTGATCACCCCAAAACATATTTTTCAATGCATCTATAAAATCTCCTTCACCTTGTCTTCCTAAGGTCGCTGCACACAAAGATTGTTCTGAGGATTTTGTTTCCATTGCGGTCCAATAATATTCATAGAGAGCTTTGGCATAATTTAAGCTGTCATCGGGATGATTTTTTTTCCAATTATCCTTTGGATTTTTAGGCTTTGTAAATTTTATACGACGGAAATCTTCTTCGCCCTCTATCCTAAAGATGACTTCTCGAACATTCGGTAATTTTTTGATTAAAATTTGAAAAATGATTTTCGATTCGTGGTAAACCTTACATGTCATTTTTGCAATATAAAAAGCTTTTGAAGCTGGCTCACTATCTTTTAGCTTAGACCAGATGTTAAATGTATTATCTGCCAAGGCTTCTAGCTCTATTTCAGGCGCATTTATAGCTTTAATTAAATGTTGAGAAGTATCTCCGGTTGAAAGAAATGCAATTGGAGAATTCCCTTCAACAGTTAAAATATCTTCAAAGACCGGTTTGGAAAAAAGATAAATCCGCGCATTTCCTTTAGGAATCTCTTTTTTATTTAAATCAACGACTTCACCCTTTGCAAATATAGGGTAGGAAACTTTTGGAATGTGTTTATTTTTGGAAGGAAAAAGAATTTGTGGCAAATTTTGCAATCCTTGCTTAGGAAAAGATGACATTAAGCGATAAATATCTTTTTTTCGAAGTTGTCTAGGTAGGGGGCCAAGACTGCTGTCAAACAAGAGTGTTTCTACTTCTTGCAAGAAAGATGTTGCGAAACGGTCGTGTGGTGTTGATATCGTAACGGTTTCGAAAAGAGAACGGACAACGATTGGACATCGGATTGTCTGATCAGGAAAATGGATTTGATGTATATTTTTACCTCCTACAAAGCAACTTTCTACTATAAGAAAAGTAGGGTTTAATTTTTGTATCGCTTGTTGAAATTCAGCTATAGGAAGGCCTGCAATAATACCTGTGCTATCATTTTGATAAGGAATGGGATGATAGCCGTGTCCACAAAAAGTGATTAAGCGTGCAAAGTTGCCATTGGCATTTGAGTGGATCAATATTTTTTTAAGGTCATCAACAATATGATGTGTGAGTAGAATAGAGCTTTTAGCCTTATCAAAAGCTACTTTTTCTAAACGTGTGCTAGAAAAACCTGAATTTTCTAAGCGATGTCCCTGAGGAAGAATGACACCTAGAGAACCATCTATTTGTATATAGAAATCCACCTTAATCTCGCTTAAGGAGCTTTCATGTACTTTTAAAAGGTAGCGATTAATGATGACGGGCTTTTCTTTGATAATGAATTCTTTGACATGGTTTAACATTGCTTGATTAGTCGTTCCAATTGCACTGGTTTCAATGATCACTCCCATTTGAACGGGAATAGAGGGTTTCATGAGCTGGATGCAGGTTTTTTGAAGGTGAACAAGTTCCCTGAGATTCTTTTTACTTAATTCAATTTCTGTAGGTGCAAAAAAATGTTCAAAATTTTTTAAAAGTTTTGCAAAAACTTTTTGAAGATTTCTCTTTTTTGGGAAGTTTCCAAAAGCTGTATCGTAAATGGCGAGATCTTCTCCAAATTGAAAGCGGGGATAGTTGTTAATGACGAGATACACATTCGTTTTAAATTCATCTAAATTTTTTGCTGTAGAGGCTACTTTAATTAAAACTATTGGAGGAGAAGATAAATTTTTTTGAGAACCAAATGGATTTATTTGAGTTTCTGCAATTAAGCGATCGAACAAATGAGAGATTTCTATTTGTAGGGATTTTTTTGGAGAAAATATTTTGATTAGTTTGTTTCTAATCTGTTCGGTTTTTATTAAATTTTTATTTTTTAAAAATATTTTATTGTGACTGATGTAGTTGAATATAATTTGAAATAGTTGCTTGTTGCACGAATGCTTGATTTTCCCAGCATTTTTTTCTAAAATCAAATGCTCCTCATCACAGAGTATGTTCACTGGTTGAGAAATCATTGTGTCAATAGTGTGCGAAAATCTTTCACCTTGATTCATGCCTTCCCTTATTAAATTTTAAAGTTTATTTGAGTTTGTTGTTTGTAAATTGATTATTTTATGAATAATTTGATTTTATAAGAAGTTAATTTATTAAGTTTTAGTTTTTTAGTTTGTGATCGTGTTGTTTTTGAGTTTAATTTAGTTTTTGTATTCATTTTATTTTTTTAAAAAAAATATTTAATCGAAAACTATTGAAAAGGAATTACTTATTTAAAACGTTTAAAAAAAGTAATTGAAATTAATTCTAAAAAGTAAGAATTTGAAGTCAAGAAAGCAAATTCATATGCAACGATCCCTTGGGGGTCGAAACATAAGAAGGTCGCTTTCTATAATAAGTGAGTTGTCGATGAGGACTTCTCACAAGTCTTTAACCTTTTTATTAAGGAGAATGGCTATGAAAAAACTATCTTTAATACTTTTCTTTGCACTTTGTGCGTTTGTATTTAATAGTGGATATGCTCAATGTGGTCCAAGCGGATGTGGAGTTCCTGCATCTGGTGGATTTGAAGGCGGATCTTCTTTCGCAGCTCCTCAAGGTGGAGAAGGCGGAGAAGCTGGTGCGTGTGGAGAATATGCTGTTGGCGATTGCTACTGCTTATTCGTAAAATACGAACCACGCTATTGCAACAAATATCGTTGCGAATGGGATACACAGTGCTATCAAGTTCAACGTTGCAGACAAGTTCCTGAAACTTATCAAAAAACATGCTGCAGATATGTACCTCAATACTACCAAGTAGATTGTGTACGTTATGTTCCACAATACTATTGCACAACAGAATCAAGACAAGTTCCTCGTTATGTTTGCGATCGTGAATGCAAATATGTACCAAAATACTATTACAAACGTATTTGCAATAGAAATCCAGTTCCACCTGCACCAGCTCCTACAACTGTAACTACTCCAGCTCCTGCATCTTGCTGCGGTAGCCAATACTAAAATCGGCAGTTAGTGCTTAGATTTAGGGCCAGACTTACGCTTTTGTGAAAACAACAACGTGAATCTGGCCCTTTTGCTTTATGCAAATAGATCCGATTTTTTATGTAT
Source organism: Parachlamydia acanthamoebae (assembly GCF_000875975.1). Taxonomy (NCBI): domain Bacteria; kingdom Pseudomonadati; phylum Chlamydiota; class Chlamydiia; order Parachlamydiales; family Parachlamydiaceae; genus Parachlamydia; species Parachlamydia acanthamoebae. Next base: position 39,479 of record NZ_BAWW01000013.1, read on the forward strand.
GATCGTTATATAGTCAAGAGGAATATCTAAATCATCCTTCCAAGAAAATTTATAGATCAAATCCTTTGAGACAAGTTTGCTTAATAAATCTACAGTGTCAGATAAGTTATTTTCTAACCCCTTCCATCTAATGGGGCCCGACTTCTTTCGCGCATTTAAACAACTCACCAAGTCTTTAAGTCCTGAAATGTAGGGTTCTTTATTCAGCGCGATCTCATTTAAGAGATCAGAATTCCATGAAACGCTATTTTCCTTTCTAAATTTAGCAACAAGGTCACATTTATTTCTAAAAATGAGGTATTTGTCCTCAACAGTTTGTGTCTTAATTCCATATGCATTTAGAAAGGCAATGACGTTAGCTGATCCAGACCACTCTACTTCACCTGGTCCAGTGCGTTGATTGAGTTGTGTAATTAGTTGTTGAAGCTGTTTTTGCTCATCAAAATTTAGTTTAGATTCGCGAATATCCTTGGGGAAAATTTTTAAAAAGTGTTTTGTTTGAAAATGGATAATCTGATCTTCCTGTTCCGCAAAGATGTAAAATATAAAATCATTTTTTGTGTAGTGATGAATGATTTTTGCATCTTTCAATTGGTTTAAAACATTTTTAAGCATAATAGCATTCGTTTGATGACCGACAACCCATGTAATCACCCCGATTTGTTTGCGCTGATTGATTTTTTTTAAGATTCTTTGAGCATAAATGATGTGGTCTTCATCGAATATAAGATTTTTGCTTAACGTTTTGGGATTTCTCCCAATTTTTTTTTCCATTTGAATAAGTCTTAAATCGCGCCATTTACAACCCCAAACCTCTTCTTCAAATTGAGGGGGGATATGGGCAGATGCCGTTAGTTTGATATAAAAGACCTCTTTACTTAACCAGGCATGCATGCAATTACTTTCAACGAAGTAATCGAAAACCTGAGCTTGGTCTTTAGAATAAAATTCATGCGAGATTTTTAGTTCTGTAACTTGATCTTTTTTAGAGAGAAAATTTTGATAGTGAAGGAGTCTGACTTCATCATAAAGTTGTTCAAAGAATACTTTTTGCTCTTTAGAAAAATCAGATTTTGCCTGGAGTTTCTCCATTTGCTTCATGTGAGCGTAAATGTTCATAATGGATTGCTCATGCATAAGAGCTGAGGGAGAATGAGCGGAGTCCGTTTTGTAAATTGCAAAGAGATGTGGTTGTCGATCAAAACCCACGATGTAATGGTTTAATACCATCCAACGAAGAACAGCTTCTGTCAGGTCCATGGAAAATTTAATTTCGGAAGGATTTAGAATGAATAAGTCGGAAGAAGCATTCTGGTATAGTGTTTTTTGATGAGTCGTATTTTTTAGAAAAATATTTAACAGAGAACTCAGGGATTTAAGATCGTTAATGGAATTCAATTGATTGCGAAGTTCTCCATCTAATCCAGCAATGACAACTTGCAATTTTTCTGCATTCTTTAAATTTTTAAAGGAGTGACCTTTAAAATGCATTCTTTGCTTGATTTGGGAAGAGGATAAAAATGTGACTTTGCCGGGCATTTTTTTTGTGACCAGAGATCGGAAAAAGGGAATTTTGATCAAAAATCTTTGAAAAATATGTATTTTCACAACAGAAAATTGATCAGAGTTAGATAGATTTTGGACAACTTTAAAGCGCTGGTTACTATACCATTTGCCTTTTTGGATTTTTTCGATATTTGATTCCACGACTTCTTGAAAGGAGCCTGTTCCGATAATTTTCATTTGTAACTCTGTGATAATGAAGGTGTAAAAGTAATGTCAGGGTATCGTGCAAATGAAAGGTCATCATAAAAGGGGGGTGGGAATATAGTCAATCATATCAAAGTTATTTTTTGATTATGATCATTCCCGTATTTTGGAAAATCGAGTGGGAGTTTATTGTTGCGAGATGCGGAATGTATCTTTCTCTGAAGGATCGGAATTTTTTGTCCGTTCAAATGATTGAATGAAGCGTTCTCTTTTTAAAATGTTAAGAATCTCAAATGTTTGGTCATCATGTTCTAAACCTTTCCAGTCAAAAATCGGATAAAAAGCCAAATTTCGAGCTAACTGTGCTAGGCCAACGAAATTAGAATTATTTTCTTTTATCGTCGTTTCTTTTAATAAATAGTTAACCAAATCCCTTAATTTTGGAAAAAAATGATAAGTTCCATCAACCTCAAAAACTTTATGTAAATGCGCTTTCTTATTTAAAAACGTAAGGACTTTTTCGAAAGAATCATGAGGTAATGTGGGTTTCCATACTTCTTTTGCATGAGTTTGGCGTAAGTTTAACTTTTTAATAATTTCCTTAGCCTCGCTTTTTTCGGCAGTGTTTAGTTTTGACTCTCTGAAACATTTTGGGGGAATCACAACCTTATGGTTGGTGCGAAAATCCTCATGCAAATCTTCTTCGGTTGCAAAAACCAACGTAAGAGGATTTGAACATTCGTATGTAAAAATAAGGTGGTTGTTTTTTAAAATTTCTAAAACTTCAATTTCAGCAGGAAGTAATTTACATTCTACTATAGCATGATAATACGAGCGGGTATTTATTTGTTTAACAATAGATTCGGCAAACTCTTGTTGTTCTTTGTTGCCAAAAAAAAGATTTAATGAAATCGGGGTGCGATTCCTTATAAAATCTTGTTCTTTTTGGAGCGTGGTTTTGTTCCGCCATGTTAAATTCCAAGTTTCATCTTTCACATCTTTTGGTAAACGACCTTGAGAGGATAATTGAAAGAATATCTTTTGTTCATGGGCACATGTCCATCCATGAATGGTATTTGTTTCAAGTAAATAATCTAAAACTTCGTTGTCTTCTTTTTCTGATCGTTGTCTGAAATCAAATAGTGATCTGAGAGCAAAACTAGCTGTTTTGTATTCGCGAAAAATGTTCTTACGTCGGGCGTTATCCAAACATCGTAAAAGATCATTAAAAAGAGCATGTTGATTTTTGGAAAATCCTGGTTTGGGAGAAAGGGCAACTTGGGGTGTTTGGATATATCGAAGGAGTTCGCAAAGTTTCTCTTTTGTAACTCGCTCATAATTCCCATGTAGTTCGGGAACATGGTCTGATGAAGTGTAGAACAACCAATATTGGCCAAAATCGTCATAAGCGACGATTTTTTCATTCATCACCATCCATCTGAGAACTGCTCTTATTTGGTTAGATTCTGAGAATGATGTTAATCGACCAGAATTCAACCTGGTTGTGAAGGGCTCGATGTTAGAAAAAGCTTTTCGTTGTAATTCTCTATCTAACGCGTATGTTTCGATAAGAAGTGCTAACTTTTTTATATCATCCATACTTTTGAGAGAACCTAGAGCAGTTAAATCTTCAGTTAAAAATTCAAATTGTTTTTTTTCAGAAAGTTTTGGAAAGTCAATTTTTTTATTTAAAGCCGGTCGCTTTGCTTTAGCATTAGAAGAGGCAGCAGCTCCATATATTGTGAATTTTCTAGCTGCCTCATTGATTTTACGTATGGCTTCGGATGTAGATAAAGCGCGGATCTTGCTGAATTTTTGCGGAAGAAATTTGTTTGAAAATATATAAAAGAGTCTTTGAAAGATATTTAACGAAACAAGTGAAATCGTGTGGTTATCATCATTAACGAGTACTTTCACTCTGTAGAGATGATAGTTTTTGCCTTGTAAAATAATCGATTTAAATGGGGTGATATCACTCCAATTTTTAGTTGTCATTATCGTGTTCATAAAAAACTAAAAACCTTAGGGCATTCTTTATTTTTGTTAGAAAAATTTAGTGGAAATTTTAATTAAAACCACTTAATAAAGCAAGTTTTAGCTTGAAGAACTTATTTCATCTGGGATGCTTCAAAAAGACGTTCCAAGAGGTCACGTCCCGTCTTGGTAATTTGGGTCTTTCCTTTATTGGCGAGCAGGACAATTCCTATTTTTTGATTAGGTAAGAGGCCGATATAACTTGAAAAACCGGGAACTTGTCCGTTTTTATCGACAAAAAGAAGTTTGTCTGTGGTGTATTTTTGCCAGCCTAATCCAATCGATAGCTGATCATTGATTTTAAAAAAGCTTTTTTGAGTCAACTCCATCGCTTGCATGAGCTCTTGTGGGCCTTCAATGCCAAGGCTTGCCATCAAAAATTTTAGCAGGTCCCTAGATGTTGAGCGGAGAGCGCAGCCAGCAGGCCAGGCATTTACAGACGATCTTTCCGCAAGATTGCCTTCTTTTGTATAGCCTTGAGCATAAAGCTCTTGGTAAGCATGGGGAACAATAAGAAAGGTCGATTTCATAAACAAGGGTTCAAGAATGTGTTCTTTGATTGAATCTCCATAATGTTTGTTCTCAACATCTGCTATCGCATATCCAAGTACACCATAGCCTAGATTAGAATAGGAATAGTGTTCTCCAGGCGGCCGGTCGGGCTGCCATTCGCTTAAAAAATGGAGGACGGAATTCTTGTGATATTTTTTTCCTCGATGGGGAGGAAGGCGAGGAGGAATTCGTGGAAGTCCTGAAGTGTGGGTAGCGAGTTGCAAAAGTGTGACTTTTCCAATCCCTTGTAAACGCTTTTGAACGTTTGGGAGGTATTTGATGACGGGATCGGAGAGGCGCATTTTACTTTTTAAAATTTGGATAGCCAACGCAGTTGAAGTAAAGACTTTTGTGAGGGAAGCAATTTCGAATAATGTATCAGAAGTCACTGATTGATTGGAAAGATCATCGGCAAATCCAAAATTAAAGAAATAAGGTTTTTGATTGTAATAAAGTGCGATAGCCATTCCTGGAATCTGTTTTTCTTGCATGTACTTTTGGATGGTTTGCTCGATGATGAGTGCCGGATTTTGTTTACTATTTTCAGCTTGAACAAATGACGCTAGCAGAAATAAAAAAGTATAAAAGAAAATATGGCACATGTTTTTAGCCCTTTTCAATCAAACATTTGCGATTGTTAAACAGGTTTCGTTTTCTATCTCTATAGCATTTTATCAATTTGTTAATATAAGTTTTTTTTGATTTTTTTTGAGTCCTTGGATAGGGTTAAGAAAAACTTATAAATCTTTTTAAAGGGCTGTTCTAAAACTTGTAAGGATAGTTTATGATGGCGGGATTGTTTTTATTCTATTCGATCGCTTTAGGGGCTATCGCTTTAAAACAAAGGATTTTGGCAATTAGTTTTATCATCTTGGGAATATTTTTATCTTTGTTAATGCTTTGGCATTTAGCAACTGATACATTAAAAATTAACTGGTGAGGAATACATGCAAATATGGGAAAGAGGCCTCAATGCTCTGGTTGTTTTGATTTTGTGTGGAGTTCTCCTATCAGCTTACTTTGTTCAATTTTTTTGGCACGAAGAACCCTGCCCTTTATGTCTGCTTCAAAGACTTGGAATGATTAGCGTGGCTGCAGGATTACTTTTAAATCTATTTTTTGGAGTACGCATGAGCCATTATGCGTTATCCTTGCTAAGCTGTTTATTTGGGGGTTTTGTGGCTCTTAGACAAATTTCTCTACATGTTTGTCCCGGCTTTTCAACTTTTGGATTACCTGTCTTAGGATTAAGTTTGTACACGTGGTCATTCATCGTTTTTGCCTGTGCTGTCTGTGCCATCAGTTTAATTCTCTTTTTGTATCGCCCAGATAAAAGTGAACAGGTGCCCTTGAATCAAGAATGGTTTTCCAAGTTTGCCTTGGGATTAACGTTGGCTATCTCTCTTGCGAATATATTGACTACCTATCTGCAATGTGGATGGGGCGTTTGCGAATAAAATTAAATCTAGAGGTCATATGGTTACGGTCACAAGTTATTCTCATGTATTTCCTTTGGGATCAGTAAGTCCTCAAAAATCTTCGGCTGGTGGATATAGAATCGATGCGCGTCAAGATAATTTCCCGGCTTTGCAGGGAATGTCTCTATCTTGTTTAGTTTTGCATCCGAAGGCTTTTCGGGAACCGCACTGGCATCCCAATGCAGATGAGTTGAGTTATTGTATCGATGGAAAGGCCCTCATGACCATATTCAGTCCTGGAGCCGGACATGATACCTTTAGTATTGAATCTGGAGATATCGTGTATGTTCCTAGAGGATATATTCATCACATTGAAAATATTGGAGATCAGGATTTTAAAGCTCTTTTATGTTTTGATCATGCGATGCCAGAGGATCTGGAGTTGTCAAAATCGATTCAAGTGATGCCCAATCATATTTTAGGAGCCACATGTGAGCTTGATGCACAATTTTTTTCGGATATTAAAAAAGCGGAAAAAAGTGGCTTCATTGTCAAAGAAGAGCATGTTTCAAAAGATGAGCTTTCTTATGTAACAAATTCTCATAAGATGGATTTAGAAGCTGCTCCCCCTCAAGTTCATGCGGCAGGAGGATGGGTCAAAATGAGCAACGGTTTTTTCTTTCCTGAATTAAAAAACCTTGCTGTTTATAGCGTTTGCCTAGAACAAAATGGCGCAAGAGAGCCCCACTGGCACCCGAATGCTGCGGAACTTAATTGTTTAATCAGTGGCTCAGCGCGCATTACACTGCTTTCGCCAGATGGATCTCAAGAGACTTTTGATATGCAAGCGGGAGATATTAGCTTCTTGCCACGTGGCTATTTGCATCACATTGAAAACACGGGTGTTGAACAGGCAAAATTTGCCATTTTTTTTAATCATGCCTATCCTTCGGATATTGGTCTTTCAGGAGTTTTAGGAGCCTATTCTAACGATATTTTGGCCGCATTATTTAATGTCTCGGTTTCTTATTTTGACAAACTGCCTAAATACCAACATGATTTACTCGTTGTTGGTGGGGGGGGATAAAAAAAACTTTCTACAAATTGTGTATTTATATAGGCTGAATCTATTTTTTAATTAAAAAGAGGTTTTGCCTATGTATATCGTTTATGGAATCAATCCGATTCATCTTGTATCACACACTTTGCCAATCGCCTGTTCCAACTGTAATCATGCCCAGCAGCAAATCGATGTTTATAAGAATTATTTTTCTCTCTTTTGGATTCCGTTAATCCCTTTTTTTCGCAAAGCGCATGTCATGTGCCCTAGTTGCAAGCAGGAAGTTGAAGGAGTTGAGTTTGTTAAGCAGCAAATGGCACGGGGAGAGTCAGAAGAAACCATTCAAAGTAAGCTGAACGCGGTCATTAAAAGTGCCAAAGAACCTCTTTATCCCAAAATTTTTCAAGCTCTTGTGGTGTTGGCTATCGTAATTTTTTATGCCTGCTACCTTTACGCAAGTCAGCAAATGAAGAAAGCGATTGAAATGTATCTTGAAAACCCAGCTGCTAATGTATTGTTAGTGCTTAAAGCGGATGATCTGGGCGACTATCCTTATATGGTATGCTATGTTTCTCAAGTTGAAGGGGATATGCTTGTACTACAAGAGTGGAAGTATAGCTATGGTAGTCGTCGAGATGCACGTAACAGTTTAGAAACTGTCGAGCGTAGTATTCAAAAAAATCAAGTAGAAGAGAAGTTTTATGAAGAAAAAGTTGTTTCGAAATCAGTATTCTCGGAATACCCTATTGAAGAAGTCTATAATATCGGTTAATTTTTCTGAAAAATGAAAGCCCCCAAATGGGGCTTTCTTTTTAAAAAAACTGTCTAATTCCGACACAGACCGATTGGGAAAGTGTATGACGAACACCTCGTCTGAATTTATAATCGATCGATGCTTCCACATGTTGGCATATGGGATAAGTTAGACCTAAAATAACCTGACGCGCGCATCCAGATCTTGTATGCTTAAAGCGATGTCTAGAAGCTGAAATAACAAAATGGGTTGCTTCAACACCCACACCAAAGCCTACATAAGGATTTATTAAACATCCTAAATAAAGGTCATAAAAAAAATTGCCCATAACACAGTAGCTGCGGGCATGTCCACAAGAAAACTTTTCATCTCCAAAGCGAACACTTTTCAAATTATTTCGGTGATAGCTGCCTTCTACTTCTGCACGGAAAGCATCAAAAAAAGCACAGCCTCCCACTAGCGAAATGGCGTAACCATCGTCATATTTTAAATGATTATGGGTATGTGATTTATGTAGAAAATTGACCCCGCCAAAGAGCCCCCCATAATAGCCTTCTGATGCAGAGAGTGCGAGGGGAAGGACTAAAAGCGCAAGGAATAGTCGCATGTTTTTTAACATGATATTGATCTCCAAAAAGTTCGTTATGTGCCTCTATCAAAAGAGCGCGGAAGCAAAAACTAGCATTGTAATTAAGCAGATAGACAAATTCAACTAAAAAGCTTTTTATCCGAAAACCTACAGGAACAAATTCATTGACATCTTCATTTAAGTCTAATAAATCCTAAGGATAGGGTAGTCACAATGAATAGAGGTTTTAAATGGCACATCGTATCGAAACTGACAGCATGGGTGAAATGAAAGTTCCGCAAGAGGCTTATTACGGGGCCCAAACCGCGCGGTCATTGATTTTTTTTAATATTGGACATGAAATTACTCCCCAATGTGTTATCCGAGCTCTCGCCATAATCAAAAAAGCGGCCGCATTGACTAATATGGAGTTAGGCAAGTTATCTAAAGAAAAAGGTAAATGGATTATTCAAGCTGCAGATGAAGTGATTACTGGAAAGCTCCATCTTCATTTTCCTTTGCGAATTTGGCAAACGGGTAGTGGCACGCAAACGAATATGAATATGAACGAGGTTATATCCAATAGAGCCATTGAATTAGCGGGAGGCGTCATTGGCAGTAAAAAGCCGATTCATCCGAATGATGACGTCAATATGAGTCAATCCTCTAACGACACCTATCCAACCGCTATGCATATTGCTGCAGTCGAAGAAATCACACACCGGTTGTTACCTACAGTGAAGCACATGCGTGATGCCTTGGCAAAAAAAAGTGAAACATTTCAGGATATTATCAAAATTGGGCGCACCCATTTAATGGATGCCACTCCGCTATCTTTAACCCAGGAATTTTCCGGGTATATTGCGCAACTAGATGATAATTTAGCCAACATAGAAGCGACTTTGTCATCACTCTACCGCTTAGCCTTGGGAGGAACGGCAGTTGGAACCGGCTTGAATTCTCATCCCCAATTTGCAGAATTAGCAGCAAAAAAAATTGCTGAGGAAACGCTTTTGCCTTTTGTTTCAGCTCCAAACAAATTTGCTGCTTTAGCCTCTCACGATGCGCTTGTTTTTGCTAGTGGTGCACTTAAAACTTTAGCTTCAACCCTTTATAAAATAGCCAATGATATTCGGTGGATGGCTTCAGGTCCTCGGTGTGGTTTGCAGGAAATTTCTTTGCCAGAAAATGAACCCGGATCTTCTATTATGCCAGGCAAGGTGAATCCCACACAGTGTGAAGCGATGACAATGGTGGCCATTCAAGTGATGGCTTATGACCATGCCATTACCATGGCAGGAGCAATGGGAAATTTTGAACTAAATGTATTTAAGCCCATGATTATTTACAATTTTGTCAATGCGATTCATTTGATCTCTGATTCCTGCCGATCCTTTACCAAATACCTCATTGATGGACTTAAACCGAATAAAGAACGGATAAAAGAATTGCTGGATCGTTCCTTAATGCTAGTAACAGCCTTAACACCTAAAATAGGTTATGACAAAGCCGCTCAAGCAGCGCACAAAGCTTTTGTAGAAAACACAACTCTAAAAGAAGCCTGTTTGGCCTTAGGTTTTGTGACAGCTGAAGAATTTGATCAAATTGTCGATCCAAAAAAAATGATCGCACCTCATCTCTAAGTAGTTGTACTAAAACAACGGGTAGGTGGACATGCGTCCGAATGATTTGTCTGAATGGGAAAAAGAACGTCTAACTAAGTAAGACGTTCTCTTAAGTACAGACAAATTTTCAATGCTATTGTTATGTAGCAAAAAGAATTTCGTATTTTTTCCAAAAAAACAATCTTCAGCATTGCTTGCAAAACATTCTCCCCAAAAAATATTGTGTTATTCATAAAAACAGCTCTCGATTTGATTGATTTGCATGGATAAAATTCATGGTCAAATAAATAAATTTGGAGAAAATAGAGAAAAATATTGATTACTATTTTCAATTTTAATATAACCCCTCTGTTTTATTCATTTTTATTTTGAAGAGGGTGACATGAGATCTTTTCTAAATCTACTAGCCAGCCTAAT
>NZ_BAWW01000014.1 GCF_000875975.1 Parachlamydia acanthamoebae
TAATGATAAAAACCATTTAGAATCTTTAATTTTTCTTATTCGAGAATTTCTTATAAAAAGGCTCCAATTAGATCTTCACCCAAAAAAGTTGATTATTAGAAAATTGACTCAAGGAATCGATTTCGTGGGCTATGTTCTTTTTTTTAAGCATACTTTAGTGCGAACACGAACAAAGCAGCGGATGAAAAAGCGACTAAAAGAGGCGTACGAAATCTTTCTACAAGGGAAAATAGATGGGGTCAGTCTGGATCAAAGACTGCAGTCCTATTTGGGGATTTTATCTCATGCTAATCAGCATACGTTATCTCAAGCTGTAAAAAATGCTTACTGGATAAGAAACCAATGTGATTAAAAATATACACATTAAAAGTAAAATTTAATCACATTGAATAGTCTTGGTTTTTTACTCCCAAAGTCGTTAAATCAAGGACCAAAAAACAAAGAACAAGAACCTTTATCAAAGGCCAAGTGACCAAGAACCAATGACCTTAGAACTTCCGCAGGGCCGCAACGCCAATGCTGCCGCTGACATAGTGGTCGTAGTAGACGCTGAGGCCAGCCGGGGCGAAGCCCCCAACATCCATTTGAAAGCCTTGAACATTCTCTTGACAGCGTGTATAGGTCCATGGACTATCGCTAAATAAGCGATTTTCAGAACGAGAGTACTCTGCCAAAATACAAGTCGCGGCCTCTAAAGTAGTAGGGACTTGGTAAGGGACCCCAGTTGTTTCAGCAAGCTCAGCTACAATATTCTTTTGCTGACTGTAGCTTTTACTTCTGCTTCCTTGAAGGACATCCTTTGTCATCAGCAGCCAAACAGATTCATCGACAGCCTTATCTCCTGATTTATCAACAATTGCTGGCCAAATGTATCTATAGCCAGTGTTACTTGGAAAATATTTTTTTGCAAGCTCTCCAAGTTTTTTTATGGTAAGCCCTTTTGGCATTCTTACCAACACATGAGTTTCTCTAATGCTTTTTCCAGGAAAAGCTGAACGTCTAAGCTCTTCCGCAATATTCTTTGGTAGAGACAGCATTTCTTGTCTCATGTCTACATCTTTTACAAGATCGGTATTCCACTCAGCCCAATTCTTACTACTAAAAGCAATTTCTCGATATATTGCTGACTGCCAAAGAATTGGGACACTTGCACATTGGTTCCATGTCCTACTTACACTCCTACTCACTCCAAGTTCATGGAGATTTAAATAAGAAAAAATGTGGTTAACAACCACCTCGGGAGGAATGATTATACAAGGATCTTTAGCTCGAGGATCGATGACTTGACTTTCTTCTCTAGGCCTATTATTAGCAGGAGGGAAGCATCGATTCCAGCAAGCCTTAACGATAAAGCAAACTAGCTTAAGAACTCCGCAAGCAACAATAGGAACCCAAAGACATTGAGCGATTTTTTTGAGAGTAGTCTGAATGGGTGATTTAAAAAAGTCTTCTGAAATTTTAGCAGTACGATCTCTAGAAGATAAACATGCCGATCCAATTTCATAAGCAACGGAGGCAATGCCTCCCAGAGGAATTAAATTTAAAGCCCAATCTTTTTTTGTCCAACCATCTGTGATGGAATCGCGAAAAAACGGTCTATTATTGTTGATACTCATATATTGTTGACACTCTAAT
>NZ_BAWW01000015.1 GCF_000875975.1 Parachlamydia acanthamoebae
ACAAAAAAACCCTAACAACGAGAGTTATTAGGGTTTGAAAGATAGTCCATCAAAGGATGGAATAAAAAAAGACTTGGCGGCGACCTACTCTCCCACACTCTTGTGTGCAGTACCATCGGCGATAAAGAGCTTGACTTCTGAGTTCGGGATGGGATCAGGTATTTCCTCTTCTCCAATGCCACCAAGCAAAATCTGGCAAATGATTGTATCACTTATAAAAATCGACGCTTGAATTCTCTTTCTTCACTTGGCGTCTCTTATATTGTTCGCTTGTGAAAAATTCATAATTTGTGACCACTTTCTATCCAAGATGACTTTATGGTCTTCATCTCTTCATTCTTAAAAAAAGGTGGTCAAGCCAATGGACTGATTAGTATTGGTTAGCTCAACACATTACTGTGCTTACACACCCAACCTATCTACCACGTGGTCTACATGGAGTCTCATAGGGATACCTTATCTTGAGGGGGGCTTGGCGTTTAGATGCTTTCAACGCTTATCCTTTCCGAACATAGCTACCCGGCGATGCTCTTGGCAGAACAACCGGAACACCATTGGTTCGTCCACTTCGGTCCTCTCGTACTAGAAGCAGCTCCTCTCAAGTATCCTACGCCCACAACAGATAGGGACCAAACTGTCTCACGACGTTTTGAACCCAACTCGCGTACCGCTTTAATTGGCGAACAGCCAAACCCTTGGGACCTTCTCCAGCCCCAGGATGCGATGAGTCGACATCGAGGTGCCAAACCGCCACGTCGATATGAACTCTTGGTGGCGATAAGCCTGTTATCCCCGGAGTACCTTTTATCCGTTGAGCGACGGCGATTCCACTTTCCACCGCCGGATCACTAAGCCCTACTTTCGTATCTGCTCGACTTGTTGGTCTCGCAGTTAACTTGCCTTATACCTTTACGCTCGACTCGTGATTACCAACCACGATGAGGCAAGCTTTGGACTCCTCCGTTACCTTTTAGGAGGATACCGCCCCAGCAAAACTGCCCGTCTGACAATGTCCGAATTCCAGATTCATGGAATTTCGTTAGATTTCCGGCTTGTCAAGACCAGTATTTCAACGTTGACTCCATCCCCCCTGACGAGGGGACTTCAATGTCTCCTGGTTATCCTACACATGACAAGTCAAAAGCCAATATCAGAGTACAGTAAAGGTTCACGGGGTCTTTCCGTCTTATTGCGGGTAAACAGCATCTTCACTGCTACTACAATTTCACCGAGTCTCTCGTTGAGACAGTGCCCAGATCGTTATACCATTCGTGCAGGTCGGAACTTACCCGACAAGGAATTTCGCTACCTTAGGACCGTTATAGTTACGGCCGCCATTCACCAGGGCTTAAATTCAAAGCTTCGCACTTGCGCACTAACTTCTCCTTTTGACCTTTTGGCATTGGGCAGGCATCACACCATATACTTCGTCTTAGACGACTTTGCATAGTGCTGTGTTTTTGTTAAACAGTCGCCTGGGCCATTTCTCTGCGGCCACTTGATGCTTCATTCGCGAAGAATGTCACACCCCGTGGCTCCCCTTCTCCCGAAGTTACGGGGATAATTTGCCGAGTTCCTTAACGAGAGTTCTCTCGCGCGCCTGAGAATATTCTTCCCATCCACCTGTGTCGGTTTTGGTACGGTCACCATCAACGATTAGAGTCTATTTCTTGGAAGCGTTGCGCTACACTATCGGTTCACCCGAGGGCTCCCCTTGGTCCATACCTGGCTTTATGCTAGCGGATTTGCCTACTAGCCGGCCTCATATGTCCACGGACACTTCCAATCGTCCGCGTGCTTAACGTACTTCGTCAACTCATCATCATAGTTTTAGGTGGCGCAGGAATATTTAACCTGCTTGCCATCGCCTACGCTTTTCAGCCTCGGCTTAGGGACCGGCTAACCCAGGGAAGACGAGCTTTACCCTGGAAACCTTGGATTTTCGGCGAGGAGGATTTTCACCTCCTTTATCGTTTACTCATGCCATGCATTATCACTAGTATGCGCTCCAATGCTCCTTACGGTACATCTTCGCTGCACATACTACGCTCTCCTACCGCTTAGCTTTTACAAGCTAAACCCGCGATTTCGGCTCTATGCTTATTAGTCCCGGATATTATCGGCGCAGAGTTTCTCGATTGGTGAGCTGTTACGCACTCTTTAAATGATGGCTGCCTCTAAGCCAACATTCCAACTGTTTTAGAAACTCCACTTCCTTACTCACTTAGCATAGAATTTGGGGCCTTAATCGGCGATCTGGGCTGTTCCCCTTTTGACAATGAAGCTTATCCCCCACTGTCTATCTCCCGAACGAATCTACAGTATTCGGAGTTTGATTTCCTTTGGTAGGCCGGTAGGCCCCCGCGTGAATTCAGTGCTCTACCCCTGTAGATAATTATGTTCGAGGCTAACCCGAAAGTTATTTCGAAGAGAACAAGATATCTCCGAGTTTGATTGGCCTTTCACCCCTATCCACAACTCATCCAAAGCCTTTTCAACGGCAACTAGTTCGGTCCTCCACAAGGTGTTACCCTTGCTTCAACCTGGTCATGGATAGATCACTCGGTTTCGTGTCTACATCAAATGACTATACGCGCTTTTAACACTCGCTTTCGCTTCGGCTCCAGAACGTTGTCCCTTAACCTTGCCATTTAATAGTAACTCGCTGGCTCATCATGCAAAAGGCACGCCGTTAGCCATTTCCTTAAAAAGGACATAGGCCTTCGACCGTTTGTAAGCTGCTGGTTTCAGGTTCTATTTCACTCCCCTCATCGGGGTTCTTTTCACCTTTCCCTCACGGTACTGGTTCACTATCGGTCATCAATTAGTATTTAGCCTTGGAGAGTGGTCTCCCCAGATTCAGACCGGGTTTCACGTGTCCGGCCCTACTCAGGTGCCTGCCTTGTTTGGTCATTCTTTCGTCTACGGGGCTATCACCCTGTGTCGCTCAACTTTCCAGAAGTATTCGACTAGAATTTCCAAATCTTTTGGCTGGTCCTACAACCCCAAAGTCAAAGACTTTGGTTTGGGCTCATCCCGTTTCGCTCGCCGCTACTTAGGGAATCTCAATTGATTTCTTTTCCTCTGCTTACTAAGATGTTTCAGTTCAGCAGGTATCGCTTCTATAGCCTATGTATTCAGCTAAAGATAATGGGAGATTAGTCCCATTGGGTTGCCCCATTCGGATATCTCCGGGTCGCAGCTTTATTCCAGCTCGCCGGAGCTTTTCGCAGGTAAACGCGTCCTTCATCGCCTATTGATGCCTAGGCATCCACCAGCAGCCCTTAATAGCTTGACCAAATATATATTGGAACAAGCTTTAATATAAGAGTTCGATTTTATAGTCCTTGCGGACTTTCGCCATTTTTTATGAAGAATTCTTCTTCAAGCGTCGATTTTTATCAGTGATTATTTTAAAAA
>NZ_BAWW01000016.1 GCF_000875975.1 Parachlamydia acanthamoebae
TCACCTCCTTTAAAGGACAGGTAAGATAACTGAGGTTATCTTCCGAGGTTGGGCAAGCTCTATAAGCTTGACACATTGTCTTCTTTTCACTGTCGAATATCTAGAAAGGCAAATGATTGTAACAAATCAAGTAATCAAAAAGCGTAAGATGAGCAAACAATAAAAAGTTTGCAAGTCAGTAAAAGTTTTTAAAATAATCACTGATAAAAATCGACGCTTGAAGAAGAATTCTTCATAAAAAATGGCGAAAGTCCGCAAGGACTATAAAATCGAACTCTT
>NZ_BAWW01000017.1 GCF_000875975.1 Parachlamydia acanthamoebae
TAAATAGATAAACCCTTCTTTGAGAGGTGCAATTTCATGCAATAGGCTCTGGCTTACAAGTGTACGATCTCCTTCGTTAGCGTTGAAGCCATCATCTGTCATTTCTCTAATCAGCATCCCTTGATCATTGTACTGGTAAAAATGACGCTCTTTGATGGTATCTCTATCATAAACGAGTTTGCTCGCCACCTGATCTTTACCTCGATAGTAGGAATAGGTGGTCTTCTTTATTTCCCCTTCTCTTTCACAGATTTTGTGGTTATAGGCAGTTTGCAAGGCAAAATCACATTTTTTTACATAAGACTCACAACCTGTATGCGCAACTTTTTGATCATTTCCGACCATCGGGTTGCGCTGATTTTTTCCGGTTAGATTTCCTTGAATCGTCTCTGTCAGCGGGTTGCCATAGGCATCGTAGGTAAAGGCATGAAGAAGCTGGACACCATTATTCTCATCTGAAATGGTTTGAATCATCAGATCGGTGTTGTTTTTGCCTCCCCAATAAAAGTGATCCCGACGATGAGCTCCTTTGGCTAAGCGGCCACAATATTCGATCTGTGTGAGTCTTTGCGAGCAGTTGTAGTGATAAATGGTTTTATT
>NZ_BAWW01000018.1 GCF_000875975.1 Parachlamydia acanthamoebae
AGATCGTACACTTGTAAGCCAGAGCCTATTGCATGAAATTGCACCTCTCAAAGAAGGGTTTATCTATTTACCTGAAGAAGAAAAATTTTCCAGTGTCGATGCCAACGGAGAAAAAACCTGTTTCAAACGTCTACTAAATCACTACGATAAACACGGCAGACTCACAGCCCAAGATCACTTTGAAACAGATCACTCCCCATCCCCTCGTTATCGTTTACATTGGACCTATG
>NZ_BAWW01000019.1 GCF_000875975.1 Parachlamydia acanthamoebae
GCATTCCATTTTTTTCGATTTTCTCTTCCAGATTTCCATCGAGCGTGTAGGTCATTCTTTCAATGGAACCATCGGGATATTTAATAGAGTAAGGCTGCCCTCGAATGGTATTTTGTTGCTGGGTTAAATCTCCATTTCCATTCCATGTTCTGCTCATATATCCTAAAGCATTATATGCCAAGCATTCGGTAGGAGCAAAAAGCTCTCCATTGGATCTGGGAATAGGGGGATAGATGGTTTTGACAAGGCGATTTAGGCCATCGTATTCATAAAAGGTTTTATTGCCGTAGTAGTCGATGCTTGCCGTGCGATTATTGCATTCGTCGTACTGATAGGAAAGCTTATAGCTTGCTCCTGTTTCATCGATGGTCTCAACACTCGTTAAGCGATTCATGAAGTCATAAGAAAAGTTCTTCCGGTAAGGTAGATGGGATCCTCTTTCACTTAGCACATTGCCATTGGCATCGAATGTGCGATAAAGGGTTTCACCTGCGGCATTGACTTGTTCCGTGACATTATTATGGGCATCATAGGTCCAATGTAAACGATAACGAGGGGATGGGGAGTGATCTGTTTCAAAGTGATCTTGGGCTGTGAGTCTGCCGTGTTTATCGTAGTGATT
>NZ_BAWW01000020.1 GCF_000875975.1 Parachlamydia acanthamoebae
CTACACCTATGATCTGAATGATAATCCTATCCTCATTCAGGATCACATCAATCATACACAAAATACCCGAACTTATGACCGATGTGATCGCCTCGTTGAAGAAACGTTGGGCAATGGTCTGCAGATGAAATATGTATACGACCGGCAAGGACGCGTTCATTCCAGTACACTTCCCGACGGCAGTCATGTTGTGTACGGCTACAACGCGGTAGATCTAACAGAAGTTAAACGAATCAACCTTTCAGGAGAACAGCTTTATTCCCAAACTTACCGCTATGACCAAG
>NZ_BAWW01000021.1 GCF_000875975.1 Parachlamydia acanthamoebae
CCTATATCTATGACGCCGATGGCAATCAAATAGAAACCAGCACCTATTCACATGCCGGTGTTAGCACAGTTAAAACGACCTATAATTGCCATAAACAACCCACTTCTGTCACCGATCCAGAAGGCAATGTCACACGCATAACCTATCGTTATGATTATAAAGATCAGTACGGCCTAACTGTTCCCTATTCAGAAACCACCGATCCCAAAGGAAACATAACCGTTTCCATTTACAACACACACAATCAAATTGCAACTCTGCAAATCAAAAATGCTCTCGGTCAAATTCTTCAACAGCGGGA
>NZ_BAWW01000022.1 GCF_000875975.1 Parachlamydia acanthamoebae
TGTGGGTCCAGAACAGCCACACTTGCCATGGTTTACAAGCTTTCAATGGAAGCGCAAAAGCGATGGCGAAAATTAAAAGGTCATGAGTTGATTAGCAAACTGATTTTGGGTGTGCAGTTTAAAGATGGGGAAGAAGTCTTTAACGTGAAATACACAGCTTAATTTTTAAAAAATTGGATGCGCTATTAGATGCTCAAAACACAACATTTGACAATATCTC
>NZ_BAWW01000023.1 GCF_000875975.1 Parachlamydia acanthamoebae
TGAGCCAATTTTGATATTCTGTTGTCCATGAATCTTTCAATCTAACGATATTTGTGGGTGATAGTCCTTTAGCATTTTCTCCCAAAATTGCCTCTAGAGCTTTCGGAAAATCCAGGGTGGATATTCCTTTAAGATACAAAGCAGGAATAACCGCATCTATACTTTGTGTCCTTCTCAAATAAGGTGGCAAAATCGCACTTGTGAACT
>NZ_BAWW01000024.1 GCF_000875975.1 Parachlamydia acanthamoebae
GAAATTCTTCGTAAAGGGGCTCAAAAATTGTTACAGCAAGCTATTGAATTTGAAGTACAAGAATATCTGGAACTTTACAAACAATCGAAAGAATCTACCCATCAATCTCCTGCAGTAAGAAATGGTTACTTACCAGAAAAAAACATTCAAACCGGTCTTGGCCCAATTGCAATTCGCCAGCCTAGAATAAGACATAGAGACAATGGCAAGTTCACAAGTGCGATTTTGCCACCTTATTTGAGAAGGACA